>DASXOZ010000072.1 GCA_036493895.1 Candidatus Binatia bacterium
CGGCACAGTGTTCCAGTGCCGCCGCCGCCGCTCATTCCGGTTCACACACAAGGCATCCCCGGAGCCGCAGGTCTTCGGGGCAGTGTAGTCCTTCTGGTCCTCGCGGAGCCGGCAGAGAGCCCGATCCCTCCACCGGGGCGATCGATTGCGAACGACGTTCGAAGTAATTACGGTAATTACATGACGACCGTGAAGCTCAAGGTCGCGCGGATCGGGAACTCGCGCGGCGTCCGTCTACCGGCGGCGTCGCTGCGCCGCTATCGGATCGGCGATACCGTGCTGATGGAGGAACTGAGCGAAGGGATCCTGCTGAGGCCATCCGGTCGCGTGACCGAGAAGCTGTCCTGGGAGGAGACTGCCCGTCAGATGGCGAGCCCAGCGGAGAGCTGGAGCGAATGGGACGTGGCGCTGGGCGACGGCCTGGAGCATCTGCCCTGGTCCGACGGAGCGACGACGATCGCCGAACCGGCGCCGCGCTACCGGAAGGGGACCGGCAAAAAGCGTTCGCCGTGAAGCGCTACGAGATCCGCTGGACCGACCTCGATCCGACGAGGGGGGACGAGATCGCCAAGACCCGTCCTGCGGTGATCGTCAGCCTGGACGTGCTGAACAGGAGCCTTGCGACCGTCGTCGTGTGCCCGCTCACGAGCCAGCTTCGTCCGAGCTGGCGGTCGCGAGTCCAGGTGCGATGCGAGGGTAGACCGGCGGACGTCGCCGTCGATCAGATCCGGGCCGTGAGCAAGTCGCGGATCGGCGACAGGATCGGAAAACTGAGCGCCGACGAGGCGGCGACTCTGCGACGAGTGCTCACGGAGATGTACGGGGAGTGAGTCGGCGGCGCCGCTCTGTGCCTGACGACTGGTGTCGCGGCGCCGCCGCTGCAGTCTCGCGATTCTGCCGACGCCGCGCAAAAAAGAAGGGCGCGCCATCCGAGAGATGACGCGCCCTTTTGTTGCCGGAGTCAGGCACCTGCGTTCCGGTGCCTGACCCCAGGTGTGGTTAGAGCTGCGAGCAGGGCGCTCCGCTGCAGACGTCGACGATCGCTCCGTTCGGCTTGAGGAACTCCGACTTCTGCGTGCGGTTGTCCACATCGCTGCGCGGGCACGAGTGCGGATCCGAGCCGTGGCCCTGCGGGCAGGGTCCGAGGTCCGACCAGCCCGGATCGGACGGCGTGATGACTGGCGGCGGCTCGTTGCCCGTCGGCGGCGCCGGGTTGCCGAAGTCCCAGACAACCATCGCCGAACCGTCGAACGGATACGACGGGATCGCCGGGATGCCGTAGTACGGCGTCACGTTCGGATCCGGCCTGGTGGGCGCGTTGATGATCGTCGGCGTGTGGATGCTCATGCCGTTGGTGCGCGCGGCGATTTCGACCGTGACGGGCGAGACCTGGTGGTCGCCGTAAGCCACCGAGTACAGCGCCTTCTTGGCCGGCGTGTTCGCGTCGTATGTATTCGACAGCAGGTGGTTGATGTGCCCGTTCGGATCGGTGCGGTCCCAGATGAGCTGGGCCAGCGAAAGCACCAGCTCCCGGTCCGTGGAGAGCGGATAGCTCCCTATCAGGACCGCGTCGAAGGTGCCGAAGTCCGAGCTGCGATTGAGCAGGGTGCTGTAATTCATGCCCGGCACGCCGAGAGAGAAACGCGTGATGTCCTGCTCGATGGCGCCCAGCACGCCGCCGAGGATGCCGCCCTGGCTGTTGCCGTCGTAGTACAGCTCGGTGTCGTCGATCATCGAAGTGCCGCCGAGCTGGAAGTTCGCGTCGCTCGCGAAACCGGTCGGGTTCAGCAGCAGCTTGCCGAGGTAGATCTGGTTGATCATTCCCTGGTGCTGGCGGTCGATGAAGTTCGGGAACCGCGAGAAGCTTCCGAGCACCGCGGCGACGAATTCCTGGTCATCATCGGCGAATCCGGTCCAGTCGGTGGCGCAGAAGAGGAAGTTGTGTTCCTGCGCCATGTCCTCGACGTTGCCGGAGTCCACTTCGGTGTGGCTGCCGAGCAGGCCGTGCCCGTACAGTGAAGGACGCGCCGGCTGCGCAGGAGCCGCATCGCCGGTCGTGGCAGCGTGCGGAATTTCACAGCGGTAACTTGCCGTGTACGAGCCGCTTGCGACAGGCAGCCCGTCGGCACCGGTGTTCAGGATCGAACCGGGGTCGCCGTTGGTTGCGCACTGGTCGTTGAACGCGGGACCGGCCGGCGGGCAGTGCAGGTAGAGAGGCACCTGGAACGTGCCGTCGATCTCGCGGAAAATGTCGGAATTGGGGTTGGTCGTGACGTGGTCGACGGTGAACGCGGGCACCCCGCCGGCCAGGCGGGTCGTCGCGTCGTCGCGCATTGCCAGCAGGCGCTTGGAAACGCTCGACGTGCTCTGGGTCGTGAAATCCCATGCCAGGTACAGGCTGCCGCGCGTGATTCCGTAGGTGGTCAACGTCGAGAAGATACTTTCCATGTGGGCGCGGCGCGCCTCCAACGGAATCACCGTGCCGAGTGGAGCGTTGTCGCGATAGAATACGAAGTTTGCCGGTGCGGGCAGCTCCACGCCCATCGCGTCCTTCATGTGGCGGAACGCGATGATGTAACGGTGCCCTTCCTTCAGGTCCTTTGCCACGCGGACGATGATCGCCGGGGTGTCGGCGCCCATGTTGCTGGCGCGCTGGTCACGCTCCACCCACAGCATCTGCTGCTCGCCGTTGGACGCATCGATCATGATCACGGGGGCGTTCGCGTTCAGGGACTGCGCGATGTCGGTGATCGGCGCCGCGCCGGTCTGGGTCAGGTCGATGCTCGGATTGTTCATCATCAGCATCGGGCCGATGCTCCAGCCGTCGGCCTCGTTCCAGCGGGTCGGATCCAGCAGGGCGGCGCCGTGGGGCGGCAGCGTCTTGCGGCCGAGTGCGATGCGGCGTCCCGTCACCTGGCTCGCGTCCGCGATCGTGAAGAAGTCGTTCGGGAACGGCATCATGCAGCGGGTCGTGTCGAGCGCGTCGCAGGGCGACTGCACGGACTGGGCGACCTGGGCCGTCGTTGCGCTCATGTAGGTGGCCGTGTCGGTGCCGACGATCGCCAGGAACGTCGGGCACTTGCCGTCCAGCGCCGTCGCGGCATCGGAAGCGGCCGTCGTGAAATCGAAGGTGCAGCCGGTCGGTGCGCACTTGGCGAGCCCACCGATGGATCCGGACAGCAGCTTGGCAGCCGACTTGGTGGCGTTCTGGAGGCACTTCTGGCCGTCGGCGTCCGTGCCGCTCCAGTGTGCGCCCGTGCTGCCGAAAGTGCGGTCCGCGACGAGCTGCGATTCCCACTTGCACTGATCCGCAACCCACGTGCCGATGATGGTCGCGTCGTAAGGCCCGTAACCCGCGTCGGCGACCGCCTGGTTGGTTGCGCACTTGGAAGATGTGCCACTGACCGCCTTGCCGTAGGCGCCCTGAAGGTCCGAGTTGTCGGCTGCGCAGTCGGCGTCGACGTCCTTGTAGCACTTGCCGTGAAGGGCTACGGCTTTCTTCACGCACTTGGCTAGCGTCTTCGCGATCCCCTCCTGGCACGCGATGCCGGGGGATGTCGCCGCCGATGCGGGAACCGCCGGCATTGCGAGCAGCGCCGCGGCAAGCGCGCCGAGGGCGAATGTTTTCGAGACAGAAGCACACAGCCGGGGCTGCGGCTTCGACGACGCGATACGAATGGTCATTTTGCGGTACCTCCCCGCGATCGGTCAGAATCCCGGGACTATGTACCGAGGCCGCACGGGAAGAAAGTGAAGATCTCTACGTCCCACCAGGCCGAACAGCGCGAGCGCGCTGCGTCACGGAATTCATAACGCCGCGTCGCAACACCGTGTAATGTTGCGCGCGTCGCGGCTAGCGTGGCCAAAAGGTTGAGCCAAACCGCTCCTGGAGGCGGTCGTTCGTTCAGATTTCGAGGCGGCCCTTCGTCGCTTCGTACTGGCTCCAGATTTCCGCCGGGCAGTGCGCGCCGAATTTCGTGAAGAACTCTTTCTGGCTCTCCAGCTCGCTCGTCCAGTCCTGCTTGTCGATGCGGAACAGCTCGTCCATCACCGGCGGCGGCACCTGCTCCTCGATGCCGCGAAGGTCGAGGCTGCCCGGCGCCGGAACGTAACCGATCGCGGTCTTGGTGGCCTCGGCCTTGCCGGTGCAGCGGTCGAGGATCCAGCGCAGCACGCGCACGTTGTCGCCGAAGCCCGGCCACAGGAACTTGCCGTCGGCCTGGCGGAACCAGTTGACGTGGAAGATCTTCGGCAGCTTGGCCGCGCGCGACGGGTCGGCGCCGAGGCTGAGCCAGTGGCCGAAGTAGTCGCCCATGTTGTAACCGCAGAACGGCAGCATCGCGAAAGGATCGCGGCGGATGACGCCGACTGCCTGGTTCTGCGCTGCGGCGGTGGTTTCCGAGGCCACGGCGGCGCCGACGTAGACGCCGTGCTTCCAGTCGAAAGACTGGAAGACGAGCGGCGCAGTCTTCGCGCGCCGTCCGCCGAAGATGAACGCCGAGATCGGCACGCCGTTCGGATTCTCCCACTCGCGCGAGATGCCGGGGCACTGGCGCGCCGGAGCGGTAAAACGCGAGTTCGGGTGCGCAGCGTTGCGACCGGAGTCGGGCGTCCAGTCGTTGCCCTGCCAGTCGATCGCGTGTTTTGGCGCGGGGCCCATGCCTTCCCACCAAACGCCGCCTTCGTCGGTCAGCGCGACGTTGGTGAAGATGCAGTTGGAATGCAGGGACGCCATCGCGTTCGGATTGGTCCTGTTGCTGGTGCCCGGCGCGACGCCGAAGAAACCGGCCTCCGGGTTGATCGCGTAAAGGCGACCGTCGGGTCCGAACTTCATCCACGCGATGTCGTCGCCCACCGTCCAGATTTTCCAGCCTTCCTGGCTTTCGGGCGGCAGCAGCATCGCCAGGTTGGTCTTGCCGCACGCCGACGGGAACGCGGCCGCGACGTACGTGACTTCGCCCATCGGGCTTTCCATGCCGAGAATCAGCATGTGCTCGGCGAGCCAGCCCTCGCGCCGCGCCATCGTCGAGGCGATGCGAAGCGCGAAGCATTTCTTGCCGAGCAGCGCGTTGCCGCCGTAGCCTGAGCCGATGCTGATGATCTCCTTGTCCTGGGGGAAATGCAGGATGTAGCGGCGCTCGGGCGAAAGGTCGCCGAGCGAGTGCAGGCCCTTGACGAACGTGCCGTGGTCGCCGAGCTGGTCGAGCGCGATTTTTCCCATGCGCGTCATGATGCGCATGTTCGCGACGACGTACGGGGAGTCGGTGATCTCGACGCCGACCGCCGAGATCGGCGAGCCGGCCGGGCCCATGATGTAGGGCACCACGTACATCGTGCGGCCCTTCATGCAGCCATGGAAAAGGGGCCGCACCAGCGCGCGGGCTTCGGCAGGGTCCTTCCAGTTGTTGGTGGGGCCCGCGTCTTCCTGCTTTTCGCAGCAGATGAAGGTCAGGTGCTCGACCCGGGCAACGTCGTTGACGTCGCTGCGGGCCAGGAAGCTGTTGGGATGAAGCGCGGGGTTGAGCCGGATCAGGTCACCGCGGCTTTCCATTTCGCGGCAGAGCCGGTCGTTCTCCTCTTCGGAGCCGTTGCACCAGTACACCTGGTCCGGCGTCGTCAGCTCGGCAACTTCCTTGACCCACTGCTCGAGTCCCTTGTGCATTTGGCGCCCTTGCCTCCGGTGGTCCCGGATCGCCTCTCCATCATGAGCCTGCATGATCATGCAGGCGTGAACTCATGACCGGCCGCAGTGGCCTCTCATGGAGGGCAATCCGGACGCAAGAATAAGCGCGCCTTCTACCGATTTCGCCTCAGTGAAGCCAGTGCGAATCAAGAGCTGGCCTGAGGCCGGCTTCTCTACAGTTGAAGGGGCTTGAATGCTTCGAGAAGCTCGAGAAGCCCGATGACGGTACGGAACCGCGTGCGCGGCTCGGCGGGGTGGAAGCGGGCGATCGAAATGGCTTCGGCCAGCGTCGGAGCCGCGCCGTCATTGGAGAAAAGCGAGTCGCGCACCAGGCGCCACGGCCAGGTGACCAGCGCCTCGATGCCTTGCGGCTCCTCTACCCAGTCGGCCACGAGCAGGCGGCCGCCCGGCCGGAGCACTCTCCAGGCCTCCCGCAGCGCCCTGGCCCTGCTCTTCGGATTGAAGGCGCCAAGGACGCGGACGGCACAGAGGATGTCGAAGCTCTCGTCGTCGAACGGAAGCTCCTCGGCCACTCCCTGGTGAAGCTCGGCAGGATGGATGGTCCCGGGAATCTTGTGGGAGGCCAGCTCGAGGGCATCTTCGTCGGGATCGAGGCCGAAAAGGATGGCACCCGGCTCCTGCGACGCGGCTGCCGCCAAGAGGTCGCCGCTGCCGCAGCCGACGTCGAGGAAGCGGTCGCCCGACTTGAGCACGACCAGGCGCAGCAGCTCGGCGGCGCAGGCCCGTTCCGGGCTCGCCCACTGCACGAGACGCTCGGTGAAGTCCGAAAGCGTGTCGAGCCCGGCAAGGGCAATCTGGGTCGGTGGCATCATCTCTGGTCCCTGCGCGCAGGGTGCCGACGTTTCCTGCACGAGCAGCTTCAAGTAAAGCATCGCCCTTCCATGAAATCCATGCAGTGGATTTGTGCACCCCGGCGCGGTCTTGCCTCATTCGTGCTGCGCGCGCTGGCGTGCCTGGCGGCGGTGCAGGGTGGTTGCCTGCATTCGGCGCCGCCGCGTCCCGACATCCTCGTCGTGACGATCGACACCCTGCGTAGCGACCACTGCTCCTGCTACGGCTACCCGATCGGGACGACACCGAACCTGGACGCGCTGGCGGGGAGCGGTGTGCGCTACAACACCGCCTATTCGGAGACCTCGACGACGGCACCATCCCACGCGGTGCTGATGACCGGGCGGCACTTCCGCAGTTTCGGCCTGACCAAGAACGGCGGGATCCTCCCCGACGACAGCGTCACGCTGGCCGAACGCCTGAAGGACGCCGGCTACGCCACCGCCGCTTTCGTCAGCTCGTTTCCGCTGATGTCGCGCTTCGGCTTCTCGCAGGGATTCGAAAAGTTCGACGACGCGTTCACGAGCGACGAAGCCTCGCTCGGCAGAAGGAAGCCGGGCGAGGCGGCGCACGACCGCTATGCCGGCGCGACTTTCGAGCATTTCCAGCGCTGGTTCGACGATTTCCACGATGCCAGGCCCCTGTTCGTGTGGGTACACTTCGTCGATCCCCATGCGCCCTATCACGCGCCGGAGAAGTTCGACGCGCAGTGGCCGGACGGCACCAGCGGAGCGATCCAGCGTTACGACGGCGAAGTACATTACGCCGACGAGCAGCTCGGCCGTGTGCTCGGGCTGTTCCGTTCGCGCGCCACCGACCGCGGCCAGCTGATCGTCGTCACCAGCGACCACGGCGAAGGTCTCGGCGACCACGGCTGGATGTCGCACGGGATCAATCTTTACGAGGAAGCGGTGCGCGTGCCGCTCGTTGCCAGCTGGCCCGGGCACCTCGCGGCTGCGCGCGTCGTGGACGAGCCCGTCGCGCTGATCGACGTTGCGCCGGGAATCCTCGATTCGCTTTCGCTGGAGGCAGGCAGCTTCACGCACGGTCGCAAGCTGTTCGGTGCGACCGATTCCGCGAGGCAGGTGTTCCTGCAACGCCGCGACTACAAGAGCAGCTCGGAGGGCGGTCAGAAGATTCGCGGCGAAATGAGCGCGGTCGTGGCCAACGGCAGCAAGCTGATCCTCGCGCCCGGAGAGAATCGCCGCGAATTCTACGATCTCGCAACCGATCCGCACGAGCTCGTCGACCTGCTCGGCGGCGGCCCGGCCAACGATCGCGAGAGGGCCGCCGCCGCTGCCGCGCCGCCGGCCAGACTGACGAAAGCCGAGGCCGAGGCGGGCGCTACGAGGCTGGACGGCCTGCTGCGCCAATGGCACAAGCAGTACCCCGCGGCACTGCGCAGCCACGCGGCGCCCGACAAGGAAACCCAGAAGGCGCTGCGCTCGCTCGGCTACATCGAGTGACGGCCTGTTGATTTGGGGACGCTCCGGGGAAACATTTGCGCATTGTCCCGCACGCGATGCGGCCCCCTTGGCTGCTCCGGCCCCTCCGGGCGCGCACTGCGGACAGGGACGAGGAGACAGAACGATGGCCGAGGACATCTTCCACAGGATCCAGTCGCAGATCGAGAAGGACCGCATCGTGCTCTACATGAAGGGCACGCCGCTGATGCCCCAGTGCGGGTTCTCGCAGAAGGTGACGCTGGCGCTCAAGGCGGTCGGCGCGAAGTTTGCGAGCTACAACGTCCTCGAAGATCCCCAGCTCCGCGAGGGCATCAAGCAGTTCTCGAACTGGCCGACCGTTCCCCAGCTCTACGTCAACGGCGAATTCGTCGGCGGCTGCGACATCACGATGGCGCTGTACGAAAGCGGCGAGCTCGAGAAGATGATCGCCGTCGAGCACGCGGCGTAGCCAGACGCGGGCCTGGCGGCGCCAGGCCTTTGCGGGACCGGTCTTGCAATCGCGACACTTTTCGCCGCCTGATCTCGCCGATCTCGAGGCACGCGGCATCGCGCGCGAGACTGCCGAGCGCCAGCTTCGTCTGTACCAGGAGCCTCCTGCTGCTGCGCGGCTGCTGAAAGCCTGCACTCCAGGCGACGGCATCGTCCGCCTGTTCGACGAACAGGCCGGCGGCTATGCGCACCGCTACGACGAGCAGGCGCGCTCGCTTTCGATCGCCAAATTCGTCCCCGCCTCCGGCGCCGCCAGCCGCATGTTCCGCTCGCTGCTTGCGGTGGGCTCGGACGCGTCGCTGCGCACGCGCGCGGATTTCGAAGCGAAAGCTGCCGGCGGCGACTCCGATGCACGCGCGGTGTCGCGCTTCCTGGCGCATCTCGTCGACTTCGCGTTCTACGATGATCTTGCCGCAGCGCTCGCGCGCGACGGCATCGACATCGACGCGGCGGCCGCGAGTGACGTGCCGGCAGTGCTGGCCGCGCTGCTCGACGACAGTGGTCTCGACTATGCGTCGCTTCCCAAGGGACTGCTGAAGTTCCATCGCGAGCACGGCGAGGTACGCACCGCGTTCGAAGAGCACCTCGTCGAGGCGGCGGCGTATGCGCGCGGCAGCGGCAATCTGTGCCGCCTGCATCTCACGGTGTCGCCCGAGCACGAGCAGCGCTTTCGCGCGCTGCTCGGCGACGTGCGCGAGCGTTACGAGAAGCGCTTCGGAGTGCACTTCGACGTCGAGTTCTCGTGGCAGAAGCCGTCCACCGACACGATCGCCGTCGAACCGGGGGGAGCTCCGTTTCGCACCGACGAAGGGCGCCTGCTGTTTCGTCCTGCCGGCCACGGCGCGCTGATCGAGAACATGGCCGACGTCGAAGCCGAGCTGCTGTTCGTCAAGAACATCGACAACGTCGCGGTCGACGCTTTCCTCGCAGAGACGGTGCTTTGGAAGAAGGCGCTCGCGGGAGTCCTGCTCGAGCTTCGCGAGGAAGTGTTCGCGCACCGGCGCGCGCTCGAGACGGGGGGCGAGGCGGCGGCCGCGGCGGCCTTCGCGATGCTGCGCTCGCGCTTCGGCGCCGCGGTTCCGGATGCCTCGGGCGGCGAGTTGCTGCGCCTCGCTGCCGATGCACTGGACCGGCCGCTTCGTGCCTGCGGAATGGTTTCCTCCGATACGAATCCCGGCGGAGGACCGTTCTGGGTAACGGACCGCTCCGGCCGCGCGAGCGTGCAGGTGGTCGAGACGTCGCAGGTCGACCGCGACGACCCCGCCCAGCGCGCGATCCTGGAAGGCGCACGACATTTCAATCCCGTCGATCTCGTCTGCATCACGCGCGACTGGAAAGGCAGGCCTTTCGACCTGTCGCGCTACATCGACCACGAAGCGGTGTTCATCGCCGAGAAATCGCAGGACGGGCGCCCGCTGCGTTCCCTCGAACGCCCGGGTTTGTGGAACGGCGCAATGGCGGGATGGAACACCGTGTTCGTCGAAGTCCCGCTGGCGACGTTCAACCCCGTCAAGACGGTGAACGACCTGCTCGAGCCCGCGCACCAGGGCAGCCGGAGCTAGCCCTCGTCCGGTCGCCGAGCAGCGGATCGACCGATTGACGACTGCGGGCTCGATCCGCCGATCAGCGCGGGTCGAGCCCGATCTGCTTCAGCCTGTGCCGGATGTCGGCGAACGTATCGCCGAGAAAAGCCCCGCCGCCGAACATCGAACCGAACCCGTGCAGGAGATCCCCGACGAACTTCTCGGTGCGGATCTTCTCTGCCTTCGTCGAGTCGTCGAACTTGTTCGCAAGGTACATCACGCCGAACCCTGCGTGCCGCGACTCGTCGCGCAGCACGAGGCGGATGAGGTCGCGCAAAAGCGGATCGGGGCTGTCGCGCTGGAAGACCTGGAACAACCCCACCGCGATGCCTTCGAGAAAGATCTGCATGCCGACGATTTTTTCGCCGTAGGAGTCGCTGTCGAGGATGCGGTGCACGATGTCCTCGAGCATCGGGTCGAGCGGCGCGTCCGCTTCGAGCTTGTCGAGATAGCGGCCGAACACCTCGACGTGGCGCGCTTCGTCGATGATCTGCCCGGCAAGGCACATGCGCGCCTCGAGCTCCGGGCACAGGTTGACGAGCTGGGCCGACAGCGCGAGCGCGGCCTGTTCGCCGAAGAAAAGCTGAGTGAACGTCATCGCGCGCCTCTCGGCAGCGAGGCGGTTGAAATCCTCGCGCGAGATGCTCGATGCGAACGGAGCGTAGGACGCTTCCGAGAAGTTGCAGATCGGCCGCGACCAGTCGATCTCGTCGGTCGCGTTCCACTGCAGCGCTTTCGTCTTCTCGTAGAGGTCGAGGCCGGACGGCATCGTAATGTGCAGCCGCCGGTGCCACAGCGGGCGGTCACGGACGGCGCTCGGACTGGTCGAAGAGTCGGACATGCCGCTGATTTTCGGCCCGACGTCGCGCTCAGTCCAGCAGTACCTTCTCGCGCGCGGCGGCAAGGCCGCTTCGCCTGAGAAAATCCTCGACGACGGCATCGAGGTCGTCGAGGCGCGCCAGGTGGTGGCGCGCGCCGGGCGGCAGCGATGCCAGCACTTTGCGGAAGTACGGCTTGTCGACGCGAGGCTCGACCAGGACGATGATCCCCCGGTCGGTGGGGGTACGGATGAGGCGGCCCATCATCTGCTTGAGGCGAAGCAGCATGCGCGGCACCTGGTAGTCCGAAAAGACGCGGCTGCCGCCGCCGAATAGCACTTCGGCGCGAAGCTGCAGCAGCGGATCGCCCGGAACGTCGAACGGCAGCTTCTCGATGACGACCGCCTGGCAGGCATCGCCGGGAATGTCGATGCCCTGCCAGAAACCGCGCGAGCCCAGCAGCACGGCGCGCGGGTTCTCGCGGAACGTGCGCACCAGCTCGTGCGGATCGGTATTGCCGGCGGCCGGAGTCGTTACCGTGATTCCGTCGGCGGCAAGCTGCCCCGCGAGCAGGTCGGCAACGCGGACCATGCGGTCGCGGCTCGTGAACAGGCCGAGGGTGCGGCCCCCGAGTCGCCGCGACACGATCGCAAGCGAGCGCGTCATGCGATCGACCAGCGCGGCCTGGTCGGTCATGTCCTTGATGAAAATGACCTCGAGGTTCTTCTCGTAGTCGAAGGGGCTCGGGATCGGCGTGGCGACACGGTAGCGAGACCCTGCGTGCACGGCGAGCTTCAGCTCTCGCAGAGCCCCGTCGTCCTCGTCGGCGACCGAAAGCGTGGCCGAGGTCGCGAGCATCGTCTGCGCGCGCTCGAGCACGTTGTCGCGAAAATCGTCGCCCGGCAGCACCGGCGTGGCGACGAAGCGCCACGACACCGAGGTCGAGCGCGCCAGCCCGCGCAGCCGGTACACGTACGTGTCGGATTTCGGATACGGCAGCGCGTGGTCGAGCACGGATGCCGCCTCGTCGAGCACTTCGACCAGGCGCATCTTCGACTCGGATTCGTCGTCGTCGCCGCCGCGGAACCTGAGCGAAAGCCGGCGCAGGCTCGTGGCCAGCTCGAGCGCCGCGTCGGTCAGCTCCTTCCATTCCGGACCGGGACCGGAGCGCGGCACGAGAAGCTCGTCGCGGCCGAACTGGAACGGGCTCTCCTCGTTCTCGGCCTTGACGATGCGGCGAGAAGTCTCGCCGACCATGGAAACCAGCGTCAGCGCGCGACGCGCCATCATCTGCGTCTCGTCGTCGTCCGCCAGGGGCGGCGAGCCGCGCATGCCGAGGATCTCCTCCAGGCGGTGCGCCAGCTCGATGCCTTCGGCTGTCCTTGCGTAGGCGTTGTCGGCCTTGTCGATCAGCTCGTGGGCTTCGTCGAAAACCAGATGGCGAAGCTCGGGGTAGTCCGGCGGCCAGCGCAGCAGCAGGTCGTGGTTGACGACCGCGATCTCCGCCGCCTCGAGGCGATGGCGCGCCGCGCGGAACACGCAGTGACCGCCGACGGTCTCGCAGTTCTGGCGGCTGCACTCGTCGGAGTCGCTGCTCGTCACTTCGCGCGCGAAGCGCTCGAAGCAGGGATTGAGCTGGTAGAGCACCGTCGGCACGCGATCGATCTCGCCGTGCGTCGCGCTGGTCGAGAACGCCGCGATCAGCGCGGACGCGTAGCCTTCCTCGGGGTCGAGCGTCGGCCCCTCGCTCTGGCGCGAGCGCAGGAAGCGGTCGAGGCGGCGCTTGCAGATGTAGTTGCCGCGCCCCTTCATCACGCCGAAGCGCAGGTCCGGATAGCCGAGAAGGCTGGCGGCTGCCGGAATGTCTTTTTCGAGAAGCTGGGTCTGCAGCAGCTTGCTCGACGTGGAGATCACGACCTGCTGTCCGCTGTGGCGCGCGAACGGAATGGCCGCGGCAAGGTAGCCCAGCGTCTTGCCGATGCCGGTGCCCGCTTCGCCGACCACCACCGACTTGCCGCCGCTGGCTGCAAAGCAGTCGAACACCTGTTCGAAGAAGCGCACCTGGCCTGGCCTCAGCTCGTAGCCGGGCAGCACGCGCTGCACGCCGTCGACGTCGTGCAGCCTCGCGACGATCGCTTCCTTCGAGAACGGCACCGGCTCCAGAGACACCTCGGGCAGCACCGGGACCGCAGCCGTGGCCGCGGCGTCGGCAAACTCGTAGCCGACCGAGCGCTCGAGGCGCACCCGCCACGCCGACGTCGGATGAAAATGCGTCAGCGCCGCAACGGCGTTCGCGGCCGCCGGTGAGCCGGCGTGCGACTCGACCAGGGTGCCGACTAGCACGCGCAGCATGTCGAGAGCGTCGTCGAGGGCGCGGTGCCGCTCCCCGCGCCCGAGGCCGCGGCGGCAGAACGTATCGAGCTTCATGTTCGCGCTGTCGGGATAGACGAGCGCGAGGATCTCGACGGTGTCGAGGAACGGGTGCGACGCGAAACGGCGGTTGACCGCCTGCGCGAGCCAGCTCTTTTCGAACGCCGCGTTGTGCGCGACTACCGGCGCATCGCCGATGAAGCGATCGAGCGCGGCTGCGACTTCCGCCAGCGGCGGCGCGGTTACGACGTCGCGCTGCGTGATGCCCGTCAGTCGCTTGATGAACGGGGTGAGCTCCTGGCCGGTGTGGATCAGCGTGTTGAAGATGCGCGCTTTCGGCGCTCCGGCGTCGATGCGGATCGCTCCGGCCTCGATCAGCTCGTCGAGCTTCGGATCGAGGCCGGTGGCCTCGAAATCGAGGAAGCAAAGAGGACCGGCCGCGACGACGGGCTCGATGCGCGCGCGATCGATGCCGAGGCTCTCGAGGTTCACGGTGAACTCGAAGCGGCCGTCGGGCTCCAGATGGAGGTCTTCCTGAAGGGCGGCGAGGCCCGCCGGACTCAACACGAGGACTGCCTACCGCACGAGAGCCCCGGTGTCACCCGGGCGCTCCCGTTTGTTGCGAAGTACGAAGACGACTCCCGCCAAAGACTCCAGGCGCTGCACCGTGCGTCGAGGCTCAAGCCCTGACGAGCCTGCGCGCGGCCGCCTCGATGTCCCCCGCATCCCACGCTGCGCCGATCATGGCGACTGCGTCCGCTCCCGCCCTTCGGCAGGCCGGCACTCTGGCGAAGGTGATTCCCCCGACGGCAATGAGCGTTGCGCGGCAGCCTTCGCGCACGGCGGTCGCGGCGTGAGCAAGCTCGGCCAGGCCCTGAGGCGGTCCGAATTCGCGCTTGGATGCCGTGTCGAAAACCGGCCCGAACTGCAGCGCGTCGAGCTCGCCGGGCGCCACCGTGCGGATCGCCGCGACGCTGTGCACCGAGCGGCCGATCCACGCGTCCCTGCCGAGCAGTTCCCTGGCGTGTCCCGCCGACATGCCGTTTTCCGGCAGGTGCACTCCGGCGCCGATCGACAAGGCCACGTCGACGCGGTCGCAGATGACGAGAAGCGCGCCGCAGGGTCGCAGCAGCGGCTCGACCGCGACGGCGGCTTCGTGCAATTCGCGCGCGCTGCGCGTCTTCGCGCGAAGCTGAATCCAGCGGATGCCGCCGCGCAGCGCCGCCTCGATGCGGCGGCGCAGGTCCGGGAGGTCGTGCCACGCTCCGGTGATGAGCTGGACCGGGGGGTTCGGCAGAGCGCGCATCGACGCCCGCCGCTCCGCTCAGGCGATCAGGTCGCCGAGCGGGGAAGATGCGCTTGCGTGCAGTCGCTTCGGCATGCGGCCGGCGCGATACGCGGCGCGACCGGCCTCGACGGCCAGCTTCATCGCGTGCGCCATCAGCACGGGATCGCGAGCGCCGGCGATCGCGGTGTTCATCAGCACGGCGTCGCAACCGAGCTCGAGCGCGACGGCGGCGTCGGATGCGGTACCGACACCGGCATCGACGATCACCGGCACCTTGGACTGCTCGAGAATGATGCGGATGTTGTACGGATTGCGGATGCCGAGGCCCGATCCGATCGGCGCCGCCAGCGGCATCACGGCCGCGCATCCGATGTCCTCGAGACGCTTGCAGGCGACCGGGTCGTCGCTGACGTACGGCAGCACGTCGAAGCCTTCGGCGACGAGCACTCGCGCGGCCTCGATCGTCGCGGCAACGTCGGGAAACAGCGTCTTCTCGTCGCCGATCACCTCGAGCTTGACGAGCTTGCCGATGCCCGCCTCGCGCGCCAGCCGGCAGGTGCGGATCGCGTCGTCGGCAGTGTAGCAGCCGGCCGTGTTCGGCAGGATCGTGAAGCGTTTCGGATCGAGGAAGTCGAGAAGGTTCGGCTTGGTCGGATCGGTGATGTTGACGCGGCGGACCGCGACCGTGACGATCTCGGCGCCGGAGGTTTCGATCGCGATCCGCGTCTGCTCGAAATCGGCGTATTTCCCCGTACCGACCAGAAGCCGGGAACGGTAGCTGCGGCCGGCCAGCTCGAAGACGTCCTGACGCTGCATTTCCACGTTCAGCCTCCGCCGACGAAGTGCACGATCTCGAGCACGTCGTTCTCTGCCAGCGCCTGGGTGGGCCATGCGGACGCAGGCAGCACTTCGCGATTGCGCTCGACCGCGACGCGGCGTCCTGCCAGGCCGAGCGATGCGACGAGCTCGCCCACGGTGATGCCGTCGGCGACGTTCTTTCCTTCGCCGTTGATCTGCAGCCGCATCGAGCCTGCGTAGCGCCACAGGTGCGGTTTTACAACCTGCTACCCGCTTGGTATCCGGTCGCGTGGCCGTCTTCGCGGCTCCCTCTGTCATGTCCCCCGAACCAGCGGCCGCAGGTGGCGGCGCCGCAGCCGGCTCCGCGCCCGCAGAAGGGGCTGATCGCGAGGCCGTTTCCACGGCGGCAGGCGACGCGTCCAGCGTCCCTCGCGCGCTCATCGATACCGCAGCGCTCGTGCACAATTACCGCGAAGCTTGCCGCCTCGCTTGCGGCGGTGCGGGTGTCCTCGCGATGATCAAGTCCGACGCCTACGGGCACGGCGCCCGCCTGTGCGCAGCCGCGCTCGAGCGCGCCGGTTGCCGCATCTTCGGTGTCGCCTCGGTCGACGAGGCTCGCCAGCTCGCGGAGTTTTCGGATCGCGGATCGCGGGTCGTCGTGTTCGGCGGAATCCTTGCCGGAGAGGCCGACGCGGCGCTGGCCGCCGGAGCCGAGGTCGTGACGCAGGAAATCGACGTCGTGCGCGCACTTGCCGGACGCGCCGCGGCTTCGGGACGCGAGGCCGTCGTCCATGTGAAGCTCGACACGGGCATGCACAGGCTCGGAGTGGTGCCCGACGCCATCGTCGAGTTCGTCCGAGCCGCCGCGGCGCTGCGCGGCGTCCGCATCGTTGCCGTCTGCTCCCATTTTGCCCAGGCGGAATCGGTCACCGGCGGCGTGACGGCGGGTCAGCTCGAGACGATGCTGGCGGCCGACGCCGCGCTGAAGGCAGCGGGATTCTCGCTGACGCGCCACCTGGCCAACAGTGCCGCCATCCTCGCGCGTCCCGAGGCCCATCTCGACCTTGTTCGACCTGGAATCATGCTTTACGGCGTCGCGCCCGATCCGTCGCTGCGGGGTCGCGCGCAGCTGAGGCCCGTGATGCGACTGGTCGCTCGTGTCGTGCGTGTCGCCGACGTCGCGGCCGGCGAGGGCGTCGGCTACGGCCATACGTTCCATACTAACGGCGCCTCGCGCATCGCGACGATCCGCTGCGGCTACGCCGACGGATATCCGCGCAACCTCGGCAACGTCGCCGAGGCGGCAATTCGCGGGCGGCGCGTGCCGGTGGCCGGACGCATCTGCATGGATCATACGATGCTCGACGTCACGGGCGTTGCCGGAGCCAGCGTCGGTGACGACGTCACGCTGTGGGGTGCCGACCCGCTCGTCGAGGAAGTTGCATCGCGCGCCGGAACGATCGCCTACGAATTGCTCGCGCGAGTGGCGGCAAGGGTGCGCCGCGAAGAAGCCGGCGCCGCGGAACAAGAGAGGAATTCATGAGCGAGGCGTCCCCCGTGATGAAGACCGCGCTGATCAGCGTCAGCGACAAGACCGGAGTCGTCGACTTCGCAAAGGGCCTGGCTGCTCTCGGCGTCAAGATCCTGTCGACGGGCGGCACCGCCAAGGCACTTCGCGATGCCGGTCTTGCCGTCGTCGATGTCAGCGAGCACACCGGCTCCCCGGAGATTCTCGACGGTCGCGTCAAGACGCTTCATCCGCGCGTGCACGGCGGCCTGCTCGGTCGTCGTACGCTCGCGTCGCACGTCCAGCAGATGAAAGAGCAGGGAATCGACCCGATCGACCTCGTCTGCGTGAACCTCTACCCGTTCGCCGAGGTCACTGCGCGCGGCTGCAGCTACGAGGAAGCGATCGAGAACATCGACATCGGCGGCCCGTCGATGCTGCGCTCGGCCGCAAAGAACCATGAAAGCGTCGTCGTCGTCGTCGATCCCGCCGATTACGCAGTCGTCCTGGGCGAGCTCCAGGCCACCGGCACGACAACGCTCGACGTGCGCAAGAGGCTCGCGCGCAAGGCCTATCGCTCGACTGCCGCGTATGACGGCATGATCGCCGACTGGCTCGGCCGCGATGCACTCGCCAACGAAGGCCGCGCGGCCGAGTTCGGAGAGACGATCCACCACCAGTGGCAGCTCGTCCAGGGCATGCGCTACGGCGAGAATCCTCACCAGCGCGCGGCGTTCTACCGTGCGCCGCGCATCGACGGACCGTCGATCGCCGCGGCCAGGGTGCTGCAGGGCAAGGAGCTTTCGTACAACAACATCGTCGATGCGGACGCTGCACTGCAGCTCGTGATGGAATTCGACGAGCCGGTCTGCGTCGCGATCAAGCACACGAACCCTTGCGGCGTGGCCACCGGGCGCGATCCGCGCGACTGTTTCGAGAAGGCGCGGCGCTGCGATCCCGTGTCGATCTTCGGCGGCATCGTCGGTCTCAACCGCGAAGTGGACCTCGCAGCCGCAGAGGCGATGAAGGACGTATTCCTCGAGATCGTGCTCGCACCGTCGTTCACGGCCGACGCTCTCGCGCTGTTCGGAAGCACCAAGAAGCTGCAGGCGGTGCGATTGCTCGAAGTGGATCCGCGCGTCAAAGGCGGCAGCGATGCGTTCGACATGAAGCGGGTGCTTGGCGGCCTGCTCGTGCAAAGCCGCGACCTCGTGCCGTCGCGCGCCGCCGACTGCAAGGTGGCGACGCGGCGCGCGCCGACGGGGGCCGAGCTTCGCGCCCTCGATTTCGCGTGGAAAGTCTGCAAGCACGCCAAGTCGAACACGATCGTGCTGGCCCACGAAGACCACGTCGTCGGCGTCGGCGCAGGCCAGATGAGCCGCGTCGATTCCGCACGCCTGGCAGTGGCAAGGGCCCGCGAGCACGGTCTCGAGCTGAAAGGCTGCGTGGCCGCGTCCGATGCGTTTTTCCCGTTTCGCGACGGCCTGGACGTCATCGCCGCAGCGGGCGCCGTCGCTGTCATCCAGCCCGGTGGAAGCCTGCGCGACGGCGAAGTCATCGCTGCAGCCGACGAGCACGGAATGGCGATGGTCATGACCGGAGTCCGCCATTTCCGCCACTGAAGCAGAAGACCCCTGGCCGCGACTCTCGATGTTCGAATCGATTTTGATGCAAGCAGCAGGGACAGCGTGAAAGTGCTCGTCGTCGGCTCCGGCGGGCGCGAGCACGCACTGGCGTGGAAAATCGCAGGCGATCCTCGCCGTCCGGTCGTCTACGCGGCGCCCGGCTCGGCGGCCATGGCAACGCTCGCGACGCTGGTGCCGATCCAGGCCGGCGACATCGATGCGCTGGCGGCGTTCGCGGCGAGCGAAGGCATCGACCTCACCGTCGTCGGTCCCGAAGGCCCTCTTGCCGCCGGCATCGTCGACCGCTTTCGCGCCCAGGGTCTTCGCATTTTCGGACCGGATCGCGCGGGCGCCGAGCTCGAAGCGTCCAAGGCATTCACGAAGCGTCTTCTCGTCGAAGCGGGCGTCCCGACTGCCGAGTACGGCGAATTCCGCGATGCGGATGCCGCCAGGCGATTCGCGCGCCACCTCGGATTTCCGGTGGTCGTCAAGGCCGACGGGCTGGCGGCTGGAAAAGGCGTCGTCATCTGCGCGGACGCCGCCGAGGCCGATCGCACGATCGCGGCGATGCTGGAAGACGGCGCGTTCGGCGAAGCCGGTCGCCACATAGTCGTCGAGGAATTCCTCGAAGGCGAGGAAGCGTCGTTCATGGCAATCACCGACGGCGTGACTTCCCTGCCGCTGGCGTCGTCGCAGGACCACAAGGCCGTCTTCGACGGGGACCTCGGCCCCAACACCGGAGGCATGGGCGCCTATTCGCCGGCGCCGTGCGTGACGCCGGAGATCCACGACACGATCATGGATCGCGTCATCGAGCCGACGGTGCGCACGCTGGCGGCGCGCGGAATCGACTACCGCGGCGTGCTGTACGCGGGGATCATGCTGACGAAGCAAGGGCCGAAAGTGCTCGAGTACAACGTTCGTTTCGGGGACCCCGAGTGCCAGGCGCTGCTGCTCCGCCTGGATTCGAGCATCCTCGATCTTTTCGACGCGGCGATCGATCGCACGCTCGATCGCCACCGCATCGAGTGGAAACAGGGTCCTTCGGTCTGCGTCGTGCTGACGGCCGAAGGGTATCCGGGAGACATCCGCAAGGGCGACGCGATCGACGGGCTGGGCGAGGCCGCCGAGATCCCCGGCGTCGAGGTATTCCACGCGGGCACGGCCCGCGACGATACCGGCACCTGGCGCACGGTCGGCGGTCGCGTGCTCGGCGTCTGCGCCGGCGGCCGCACGGTTGCCGAAGCGGCGGCAAAGGCTTACGCGGCAGTGGACCGCATTTCGTGGAAGGGCATGCACTGCCGGCGCGACATCGCGTGGAGGGCGCTGGCGCGCGAGCGCGCCTGAGCCCGGCACACCGCAACCGACCGCACCGCAATCGACCACACCGCAACCGACCACACCGCAACCGACAAGGAGGAGAGATGGCCGGGAAAGCAGCAGGCAAGGCAGCAAGCAAGGTAGCGTCGGCGGCGACCGCGAAGAAGCCGGCGCAGAAAACGCCTCCCGCGGCGAAGTCGAAGCCGCTCGTCGCGATCCTGATGGGAAGCTCGAGCGATCTCGACGTCATGAACGAAGCAGCGCGCATCCTCGAAGAGCTTTCGATCGCGCACGAAGTCGTCGTCACGTCGGCCCATCGCTCTCCGCAGCAGACCGGGGAGTACGCCCGCGGCGCGCGCGACCGCGGGATCCAGGTGCTGATCGTCGCGGCCGGTCTTGCCGCGCACCTTGCCGGAGCCGTCGCGGCCAACACGACGCTGCCGGTGCTCGGAGTGCCGCTGGATTCCGGATCGCTTCGCGGGATGGACGCGCTGCTGTCGACGGTGATGATGCCTGCCGGAGTTCCGGTGGGCACCTTGGCGATCGGTGCTGCCGGTGCACGCAACGCCGCGCTGCTGGCCGCGCAGATCCTCGCGCTTTCGGACTCGCGTCTTGCGCGCCTTCTCGAGCAGCGCAAACGCAAGATGGCCGAGGCCGTGCCCGGCAGGGTGCGCAGCTGGCCCGAGGCAAAATAGACTGTCGTACGTCGTTGCAGAGCGCGACGTGGACGCAGCAGCCCGGTTCCTCGCGGCCGGCGGCGTCGTGGCCTATCCGACCGAGACCGTCTACGGGCTCGGGGTCGACGCTCGAAGCAGCGCCGCGATCGCAGCGCTGCTCGTCATGAAGGGGCGCGACGAAGGGCGCGGCATCTCGCTGCTCGTCGAAAACCTCGACGCGGCGGCCGACCTTCTCGCCGAGCCGCCGGGTGAGGATGCGCGCGCGCTCGCGTCGCGCTTCTGGCCGGGACCGCTGACGATCGTGCTTGCAGCGTCGTCGCGGGTCGCGCCGCAGGTCGTCGGCCCGAGCGGCGGAGTCGGGCTTCGCTGCAGCAGCGATCCGTGGGCGGCGGCGCTGGTGGCAAGATTCGGCGCTCCGGTTACCTCCACGTCAGCGAACGCGAGCGGATGCGAGCCGGCACGCTCGGCCGGCGACGTGCGCAGTGCCTTTCCACATCAGGCGAGCGGCGCTGCGCCGTCGCTGTTCGTTCTCGACGGCGGCGCAAGGACTTCGAGCGAGGTTTCCACGGTGATTGAGTTTTCGAAGGGCCGTGCGACGCTCCTGCGAGAAGGCGCGATCCGCGCCAGTGATCTCGCTTCCATGATCGACCTGGCAGGAAAAAACCGTGGCTAGATTCCGCCCTTTCCGGGCGATCCGTTATGCATCGCGCGCCGGCGCCATGGAACGCATCGTCGCTCCGCCCTACGACGTCATCAGTCCCGCCGAACGCGACGCGTTCTACGAGGCCAGCGCGTTCAACTGCACCAGGCTCATCCTCAACAAGGAAAGCCACGACGCGGCGGCCGCCGAATACCGCGCGTGGCAGGACGAAGGCATTCTCGAGCGCGACGCAGCGCCTTCGTTCTATCTCTATACCCAGGAGTTCGACGCCGGCGGGCCGCGGCGCCGCGTCGGCGTGCTCGGCGCGCTGGCCCTCGAGCCGTATTCGACCGGAGTCGTGCTGCGCCACGAAAATACGTTCGCGCACCACAAGCGCGACCGTCTCGAGCTGACCCGGCGTGTGAAGGCCAACCTCTCGCCGATCTTCTGCGTGTACTCGAAACCGGGCTTCGTGCCCGAGCCCGACGGCGGCTGGCAGAGCGAGCCCGACGTCGACGTGATGCACCAGGGCGTGCGCCACCGATTGTGGGCCGTGCGCAGCCAGGCGGGCATCGCCCGTATCCGCGACGCCGTGGCCGACGAAGCGTTGTTCATTGCCGACGGCCACCATCGCTACGAGACGGCGCTCAACTACTGGTACGAATGCGTTTCCGCCGGAAAGGAACCGCCGGTCGGCGCCGATGCCCCGGGCGACGACGTGCAGCCCGCTGCGCACGTGCTGGCCTTTCTTGCTGCGTTCGAAGATCCGGGTCTCGTGATCCTGCCGACGCATCGCGAGCTCGTGAGCGCGCCTGGCGTCGGTGCGGCGGCTTTCGAGTCGGCGCTGTCCGAATCGTTCCGCCTCGAAGCCTTTTCTTTCGACGAGGCCGGTGCCGACAGGCTCGTTGCGGCGCTGGCCAACGTCGGGCCGGATCGCCACGCCTTCGGCATCGCGCTGCGCGGACTGCCGCGGTTCCTGCTCGCGACCAGGCCCGTCGCGACCGATGCCGCGTCGCCGCTGGAGCGTCTCGACGTCAAGGTGCTCCATGACGATATCGTCGACCGGGCGCTCGCGCGCGCCGGCGCGAAGCGGCCGGAGCTGGCGTACTCGATCGACGCGAAGGACATCCTGACGCGGGTGCTGCGCGGCGAGCTGCAGGGCGGATTCCTGATGAACGCGACGCGCGCGGACCAGATGGCCGATGTCTGCCGCGCCGGCGAGCTGATGCCGCACAAGTCGACGTACTTTTACCCGAAGCTGCTGACCGGCCTGGTCTTCCACGCGCTCGAGTAGGCGGGTTTGGCGACAGGCACCAGGATCCTGGTGCCGTCCCGATTCGCTGCGGGTGCCACCCCGCGTGCAAACGATTGTTGGGTTGTCTCCCGAGGTCGGGCACAGTGCACCGTCACACGGGAAGCACCGACTTGTCGCAGTCTCTTTCCACGTCTTCGTCCTCGTCCTCGCGGGCCACCCGCTGCCGGCGCGCTCTCGCGATCGCGGCCATCGTCCTCGCGTCGTGTTCGCCCCAGCTCCGCTGGCACACCGACGACACCCAGATCGCACGCGACGCAGCCCGCCTCTTCCGTTCGGAGGGGGCGTTCGGTGCTCCGCGCGAGCCGTACTCCGACGAAATCGCGCCGGTCCCGATGCGCAGGAACATGCGCCCTTGCTGCGCGTTCGGCGCCCAGCTACGCGTGCGCGTCGGGCCGGTGCCGATCCCGCTCATCTTCCTCGGCAACATCGTCGACGAGAGACACATCCGTCACCACGTATACGACAGCGGCAACGCGACGTTCGGTTCCCACGGTTCGGCGGGTCCGGAGATCGTGCACAGCGAAGGCAACGGGCTCGTCTACAGCTGTCGTGCCGGGTTCCTCGATATCGCGCACATGCGCGACTACTCGGACGCGGCGCTGTACATCATCACCGCGCTGGCGAGGAACCTCGAGAAAGGCGGGCGCATTCCGCTTCCGGACGAAGGAGCCAAAGTCGCCATCGAGCTGAAGCCTGTCGATCCTTCGCTGATTGCCCAGTACGGGCGCTGGGCCATTGCGACTTCGCTCGGCCAGTGGCTCGCGTTCCAGTCGGGGCTCTGGCACGAGGTCGCGACGTGGTTCGGATGGTCGACGTTTGCGCTGTTTCCCGAGCGGGTCTCTGCGTTCTCACCCGAAGACCTTTACTCGAACATCCTCGGCGCGCGCATCGCGGCGGCCGTGGTTTCCCAGAGCGGTGCCCGCGACGAATTCGTCTACAACCGCAACGTCGACCGCTGGCTGCAACGCACGCTCGACCTGGTAGAGACGGTGCCCGTCCCTGCAGCCGAAGAGGCCATGTTGTCGGTGGACGGGCTGTGGTGGGATTCGACCAAGCGCTTGCCGGACATGTCGCTGGTGCTTCGTCGCAACTTCTCGAGCGGCGATGCCGTCGTGCCCTGGCTGATCCCGAAGGCCCGCGTCGGGCCCAAGCTGCGAGCGGCGTGCGGAGCCGATCCCCAGCCTCTTCCGGTCGCGAATCCTTCGTCGATCGGAGCGATCGATTTCGCGTCGCTCGTCACTCTCGTCATCGAACCTTCATCTGAGCTGGCCCGCCAGGAACCGTTCGCCCACCTCTCTCGACGCATCACCCAGAAGGATTTCCCGGCGATCGTCGACTTCGTCCGTCGTCAGAACGAACAGATGTTCGGCCCCCTGGCTGACCGCCCCGACAGCGAGCTGCCGTGATCGCAGTCGTCGTGGTTGACGACGGCGACTTTCCCATACAGGGTCGCCCGCGGGTCCTTGATGACGGCACTACGCAGAACATCGTTCCTGTCGGCAGCATTCCTCGTGCTTTTTGCGTGGGCGCTCCCGGCCCCCGCAGATGAGCCTGTTCACATCCTGGTGCTGAAGGAGCACGGCGTCGGCAGTCCGACGCTGGCCCAGCCCTACCTCGACCGTTTCGTGGCCAACGCCGCGAAAGAGAACGCCTGGGGCGATGCCACAGGCCAGTACTACGTCACCCGCGCGGCGGCCCAGGAATTCATCGCCTCGCAGAAACCGCACTACGGCATTCTCTCGCTCGCGGCCTTTCTCGACTTCCGCCTGAAGTACAATCTCGAAGTCATCGGCAAGGTGGCGGTGTCGCTGGTCGGCGGCCAGCAGTACTTCCTCATCAGCAAGACCGCCCACGACCTTGCCGGCTGCAAGTCCAAGAGGCTGGCGAGCGACCACACCACCGATCAGCGTTTCATCGAGAAAGTCGTCGCGCGCGGCGCTTTCCATTTGTCCGATTTCACGCTCGATACCACCCAGCGCCCGCTGCAGACGATCAAGGAAGTCGTCGCGGGAAACGCCGATTGCGCGCTGATCGATGACGCGCAGATGAGCGAGCTTGCCAAGCTGACCGGCGCCGACGACGTCAAGCAGGTGTGGAAGAGCGAGCTGCTGCCGCCGATGGTCGTCACCGCGTTTCCCAGCGCCCCGACAGCCGAACGGCTGAAATTCCAGCGCAACTTCAGCAAGGTTTGCATCGCCGACGCCAAACCCGCGTGCGCCGAAGTCGGGATCTCGTCGCTCGACATGGCGAGTGCCGCAGATTACGCAGCGGTCGTGGCGGCGTACGGGAGTTGAGCCCGCGCCCCCGCACGAGGAGCCCCGGGAGTCGTTGATGATGAGCCACTCGCGCGCACTCCGGATCGCTCGCACTGCGACCATCGTCGCGGTCGCGACCTTGCTCTCGGCCTGCGTCGTGCTGAGGCCCCAGGGCTATTCCGAGTTCCAGGGCGCGCTGAAGAAAGGCGACGCGCTGCAGGTCTACGACCGGCTCGAATTCCTCATTGCCAACGACAACGACACGCGCAACGACCGGCGCGACGCGTTTCGCGCGGTGAAGGACCGCAACGAGGAGACGGCGGCGTTCCAGTTCGCATGGGCCGGCATCGCCGGTCGCCTCGTGCAGCAGCGCGGGCTGCTCGCGGCCGGAATGCTCAAGGACATCGAGAAGCACGCACGGCGCAGCGTCGAGCTGGATCCGAACTTCCGCGACGGCGCCGCGACCAGCCTGCTCGGCACGATGTACGTGGCCGCCCCGTCGAGCCTGCTCGCGCACGGCGATTCCGAGATCGGCCTGGAAATGCTCGCGGGCCTTGTCGAAAAGTATCCCGACAACCCCGAGGACCACCTGCGCCTGGCCGAAGCCTACATCACGCTGAACGACCCCGGTCCCGCGATCTCCCACCTGTGCACGTGCCTGGCCGTCAAGGACAAGATGCGCAAGGACGAGCAGAAGCTGCTCGTCAACCTCTTCGCCGACGCGGGGCAGGCCAAGTGCGGCGAGACGCCGGTGCCCCAGCCGAAGAAGAAGCACCACTGGCTGTCGTCGTCGAAGTCGTCGTCCAAGCCCGAGTCTCCCGAGCTCGAGCACTGAAGACCCGACAGGCCGCTGCCGGCGGATCTCGCCGCGCAGGCAGCGACAAGCGCAAGTTTTCTATTCCTGCGGGGCCGTGTCGTCCGGCTTCGCGCCGCTGAGGATCCACAGCGCCGCCGGCAGTGCGAAGAAGTCGGCGATCATCGACAATACGAAGGCCAGCGCCGCGAGCACGCCGAACTGGCGCATCGAAGGCAGCTCGGCCAACCCGAAAGCCAGGAATCCGCCCGCGTTGATCAGCGTCGCGAAGAAGATCGCGCGGCCGGCCACGACGAAGGTGTGGCGCAGGGCTTTTTCGGTGCTGCCGTCGGCCAGGCCTTCCTGGAAATGCCAGAAGAAGTGGATCTGGTCGTTCTCGGAAGTCCCGAGGATCGTCGATGCGATCAGGATCGTCGCGACGTTGAGCGGGATGTCGGCAAGCCGCATCACGCCGAACATCACGAGGATCGCGAACACCGACGGGATCATGGCCATCAGGCGAGCCGCACCGTTGCGGAACACGATGAGGAACGCGATGAAAATGATCGCGACGGTGATCTTGAAGCTGTCGACCAGCGTCGGCACCAGGCTCTGTGCCATCTTCGCGTTCAGGGGGCTGATGCCGACCATCTGGACCTGGAAAACCTTGAGCGCGGGGTCGCGCGCCACCGCGTCGGCCCACAGCTTGCGGATCGACGCGTTGAGCCTCTCGAACTCCTCGTGCTCGACGACGTGGCTGATCACCGTGAAATGCGTCTGCGCGAGCTCGTGCGCCTGCACGAAACGCTGCAGCATCGGCTCGTGGGCCATCAGCCCCTCGAGGTCGCCGGCCAGCTGGTCCATGCCGTCCGGCGTCGTCGGCCACTGCTCCGCCTCTCCGGCGATGTAGCGCATCAGGCGCAGGATCGTCGTCGGTCCGACCGCGGCGCCGACATCGGGGTCTTTCTCGAGCGCAGACTGGAAGTGGTCGAGCCCGGCGAGCACGTCGGGCTCGGACACGCTGGCCAGATCGCCCTTGAGCCAGACCTGCGTCACCGAAAGTCCCGGGATCATCTGTCCGAGGCGTTTGGTGTCCTTGTAGAGCTGGCTCTGCGGATTCATGTACTCGACAGGGTCGGTCAGGATGCGCAGCGGCGTGACGTAACCGGGCAGCCCGAACAGCGCGACGCCGCCGGCGGCAGAAAGCGCGAGCGCCGCCCCGACCAGCAGGTAGCGCCAGCGATACGTAAAGCGCGGCAGCCAGGTCGCCGCGGCGCGGACGCGTGCACCGACGGCGCGGTTTTGCGTCTCGGTCGGGGTGGCCAGCTCCTTCTGCAGCGCCGGGAACAGCGTGAAGACGATGATCCACGTGATCACCAGCCCGACTGCAACCCAGGAACCCATTTCGCGGATCGGGCGGATCTTCGAGACCAGCAGCGCCGCAAAACCGACCGCGGTCGCGAAGATCGAAGCCGTGCACGCGACGAATTTGTTCGACAGCGCGAAGAGCTGGTGCTCGGCAGGATCGCGCCCGGCAGGGCAGTCGACGAAGCGCGAGTGGAGATAGACGAGCGAGGCCGTCGCAGTGACCAGGATCGTCATCGGCACCATCGGCGAGACGATCGTGAAGCTGCCGCCGGTAAGCCCGATGTATCCGACCGACATTGCAAGGTTGACGGCCAGCGTGATGAGGAACGCCAGCAGCGTGCGCACCGAGCGGTACAGCGACAGGTTGAGCACGATGACGAACGCCGTGAACAGGATGAAATACAGCGGCGCCCTGCGCTGCGTCTCGTCGAGGTAGCGGTTCACGTACGGCTGGCCGATGCGGAAAAGACCGCGAAGCGGCGCCGGATTTGCCAGCACCGGCGCGATCGCCTTGTCGATCGCATCGAGCGTCGCGGCACGCTCCGCCGTGCCCGCAACCGTCATCACGATGCCGATCGCGAGGAAGTGATCGCCGACCAGGCCCTGCTTGCGCATGAGGTCGGTGCCCAGGACGAAGTTGCGGAACGCCTCGAGCTCGGCGGGCGTGGCCTGGAAGCCCGCCTTGGCGCGCCGGTAAATCGACAGCGCCGAGTTCGGCATGATGCCGGGAATTCCGGCCAGCGATTTTTCGATCGAATCGATCTTCGCCACGGCGGCCGGCGCCAGGGGATCGTCGGCCTCGGCGAGCAGCACCGCGTATTCGCCCGACCCGAACACCTTCTCGAACTCGCGCGTCGCGATCGCGTCGGGATCGTCGGCCACGACGAGGCGGTCGATCGAGTTGTCCTGGCCGACCTGGATCGCGTACCAGACCGACGGAACCAGGAGCAGCGCGTAAAGGACGAGGATCGGACGGCTGCGCGCGACGATCGCGCGGAAGACGCGGGACAGGCCTTTCCCGTCGCTGTGGCTGTCGGGCCCGGTATCGCTCACGAGTGCTCCGTTTACAGGCAGACGGCAGGGCGGCGCCACGCCCTCACCGCGGTTTGGCGCGGGCGCGCCCGCATCGGTATCACAGATCGGCGCGGGATGCCTTTACCTGCATCGTACCCGATGGTGATGACGACGGAGTGAAGGAGCTCGCCCCGTCCGGTGCCGCGGCACGCAGTGCATCGGCCAGCGTGTCGGTCACGACGAAGCCTGCGGGTCCCTTTCCGCGCCCCATCCTGACCAGCGTCTGGCGAGCTCCCGGCTGCAGCTCGCTCACGATCACGCGCGTATGGACCGATGCACAGCGGCGCACGAAGTCGTGCAGCGCCCTTTTCCCGCTCACGTCCACGAGGGGGACCTCCTTCATGCGCAGAATGAACACCGCCGGCGGCTGGTGCGCGGTCGCTTCGAGCAGGTCGAGCAGGCGTCCCGATGCGCCGAAGAAAAGCGGTCCGCGCAGCTCGAAAATCTCGACGCCGGCAGGCAGGCGCTCGCGCGCGAATTCACCGGCGGCGCCGTCCTCTTCGTCGAATTCTTCGTATTCGTCACCGAACAACGACGGTCCGCCCTCGAGCGCGACCGCCTCGGCCATGCGGTGCACGAACAGCACGGAAGCAAGCACGACGCCCACCTCGATCGCCATGGCAAGGTCGACGAGAACCGTCAGCGCGAACGTCAGCAGCAGGACGGCGCGGTCGCCGGCGCTCGCCCACAGCATCGCCCGGAAGCTGGGTATACGCCCGCGGCGCGAGGTTCAAACGCAGGTGGGGAAAAGCGGCCGCGTTCGCAGAGCTACTCGACGTCTTCGCCGAAATGGGCCCTGG
This sequence comes from Candidatus Binatia bacterium, assembly GCA_036493895.1. Taxonomy (NCBI): domain Bacteria; phylum Candidatus Binatota; class Binatia (SeqCode); species Binatia bacterium. Next base: position 28,722 of record DASXOZ010000072.1, read on the forward strand.
CGATGCGAGCCTTGAGGTACTCGAGAGTGCCGAGATCCTCAATGATGTCGCCGCCGGTATCGTAGAAGAAGATCTCGCCGTCCTTGTTGCGCCCCACCGCAACGAGCCATTCGAGCTCGTCGCGGTCCTCGAGCAGGTAATTGATCGCCTGCGAGACACCCTTGCCGGGGATGATCGTGATCTTGGTGCGCGGACCGGTTGCCGTTTTTGCTGCCGGAGTCTTCTTCTTCATCCGTCGTGACCCGCCTCGAAGCCTAGGAGCGGGTCCGGATCATGTCAATTCCAGCGTGCAGACCGTTTCGACGTGGAAAGTCTGGGGAAAAAGATCCACCGGGACGACATCCACGACGCGATAGCCGGAGCCTGCAAAGGTGCGCAGATCCCGGGCAAGAGTTGCAGGATTGCAGGAAACGTACACCACGCGAGGGGCAGCCAGGGCGGCTGCGGCGCCGGCTGCCGGGCCGAGCCCGCTGCGGGGAGGATCGACGAGCAGCACATCGACGCCGTCGTGGGGCTCGGCCAGCCACCGCTCGGCGCGCGCCGCGGCGAAGCGCAGGTTGCGAAGCCCCGCGTCGCGCGCCGCGATGCGGGCCGCCGCCACTGCATTTTCGTCTTCGTCGACGGCGAGCACGCGGCCGCTTCGCGCGGCCAGCGCGAACGAAAAGTTGCCAGCGCCGGCATAAAGCTCGACGAGGTGTGCGGGCGGCGTTTCGGTGCAGCGATTCGTCACCAGTGCGACCAGGTCGAGATTCGCTTCGGTGTTGACCTGGCCGAAGCAAGCGCCGGGAAAATCGACGACGATGCCAGGGGCTACTTCGAAGCGGCGACGCGCATCGCCCCAGGCCCGCGTCCAGCCGCGCCCCTGCATGACGAGGCCCGCAATCGGACTTGCGGTGCTGTCGATGATGGCCTTTGCGGCCGCCGTGTCGTTGGGTCGAAGTCGCCCTGCGCTCTGCACGGCCACCGATACTCCCGGCAGCAATCCGCGCGATGCAATCTCGACGCGCATCACGCGCGTGGTCAGCGCGGCGACGAATTCTTCGACGGGTCCGAGTGCGTCGCGCACGACGTCTTCGGCAAGCAGGCAGTCGGGCACCGGAACGAGGCTGCGAGTGCGCGCCTGGTAGAAACCGATGCGACCGTTCTCGAAGCGCAGGCTGAGCCGGTTGCGATAGCCGAAAGGGCGGGGCGACCGGACGATGGGCAGGACGCTCACGCCGTGGAGGCCGGCGATGCGTGTGAGCGCATCGATCACGGCCTGGCGCTTGGCGGCGAGCTGCTGCTCGCCCGCGACGTGCTGCCAGGGGCAGCCTCCGCATTCATGGACGATCGGGCACGGCGGCGTCACGCGCGAGGGGCCGGCCTCGACCAGCCGGACCATCTCGGCCTCGGCCCAGGAGCCGTGGTCGCGGACGACTTTCAGGCGAACGCGGTCTCCCGGAGCCGCTCCGGGAACGAAGACCACGCGCCCTTCGTGGCGCGCCACCGCGCTGCCGCCATAGGCCAGCGACTCGACCGAAACTTCGAATTCCACGCGCTGCCGGTGTCCTGAGCCGGAAACGCGTCGGTGCCGATGCCGCGCATTTCCGGAAAGGGCACTACTGGGGCCCGGATGCGGCGCTTGCAAGCCGCGCTCGCCGGCGGGGCTGTGAAGCCGGCTCACAGCCTGTTGCCGAAGACGGGCCGAAAGTGCCTGTGTCGCCTTGACTTGCCGCATTCGGGGCCCCTAAGTTTGCGGCCCGTGAAACTGACCGTGCTCGGGTCCGGCGACGCATTCTGCTCGGGTGGCGCGTTGCACAGCTGCAATCTCCTCGAGCATGAGGGCGGAACCCTGATGCTCGAGTGTGGACCCGGCGTGCTCGCCGGGATGAAGCGCCTGGGCATCCCCACGGGGGCGCCCGACGCCTTGCTCATCTCCCACCTTCACGGCGACCACTTCGGCGGCATCCCGTTCCTGTTCCTCGAGTACCTTTTCGAGAACCCTCGCAGCCGGCCCCTGACGATCCTCGGGCCCCCGACGATCCTGGAGCGCAGCTTCGCGCTGTACTCGGCGCTCTACCGCGAGTTGCAGAGCTTCGAGCTGCCGTTCGAGATCCGCTGCGAGGAGCTGCACCCCGGCTCGCGCACGACGGTGGCAGGCTTCGAGATCGAAGCGTTCCGCGTCACGCACAATGCCGAGCCGTTCTCGCTCGGCTACCGCATCGTCTCGCCCGACGCGACGATGCTGTTCTCCGGAGACTCGGCGTGGAACGAGGCGTTCGTCGAGCAGAGCAAGGATTGCGACGTCTTCCTTTGCGAGTGCTGCACGATGGAGCCCACCGTGCCGATGCACACGAGCTACTCCGAGCTGCTCGCCCAGCGAAAGCGCCTCGGCTGCCGCAGGCTGCTCCTGACTCACCTCGGCGCCGACGTGCGCCTCGCCACGGATTTCCGCTTCGAGCGCGTCGAAGACGGAATGGTCTTCGATCTGCGCCGCGGCTCCTGATCGCATCGATCCTGGTTCCTTCCCCGAACGCACGGACTTGCGGGCCGGAGCTTCAGCGGCGTGCGCGCAGCTCGGAGAGGATCGCCAGCAGGTTGTAGGTAATCTGCAGCGTCGCGCCCCAGATCTCGTGGCGACCGGCGGTGATCACGGGAAGCTCGTAGGAATTTCCGCCCCAGTGGCGCGTTGCCTGCGCGTGGTGGCGCGGGTCTGCCAGCGCCGAAAGCGGCACTGCGAAGATGTCGGCAACCTCGCGGGGATTGGCGCGGAACGCGTAGCCGGGCGGCAGCAGGCCGATCCACGGCGTGATCACGAACTGTCCCGCCATCGTGCTGACGTCGTCGATGCATCCGATGACCTGCACGTCGGCGGGGTCGATGCCGATCTCTTCGGCAGTCTCGCGCAGCGCCGTCTCGAGCGACTGCTCCTGGCCGCTTCGCTTGCCGCCGGGAAACGCAACCTGGCCCTTGTGGCTCGGCAGGTGCTCGCTGCGAAGCGTGTAGACGATCTCGTAGTCGTCGCTGGCGCTGTCGGCGGAGACGATCGTCGCAAGCACGAGCGGGATCAGCACCGCGCACGGCGTCGCGCCTGCCGTCGTGATCGAGAGGCGGCGGCGCGCGCGAAGGTGGTGCGTGAGTGTCTCGGGCAGCGTCACGCCGGTCATCGTGCGCAGGCGCCCCGGCGCGGGCAAACGGCGATCGGACCGCGCTGCTGTCTTTGCTGCGCCATCGCGCCAGCAGGTTGCGGAAAAACCCCTCCCGTCGGCCCGCACGCCGCTTGCACGCGACACCGGCGTTGCGAAAACTTGCTGCAGGATGCAGCTACAGCGGCGTTTTCGCGCCTTGGTGTCGCGCGCAATCGACGCACGGGCCTCGGTCCGGAGTTTTTCCGCAACCTGCTAGACTCCCCGCCGTGCGCGCCGACGTCGTCATCGTCCATTTCAGCGAGATCGCGCTCAAGCTCGGTCACCGGCGCATGTTCGTCGAGCGCCTCGTCGAGAACGTTCGCCGCGGCCTCGTCGGTTCCGGTTCCGGACCGGTGCATCACCGCTGGTCGCGCCTGGTCGTCGAGCTTCGCGGCGCCGATCCTGCTCCCGTGATTCAGCGCCTGGTCGCGATGCCCGGCATCGCCGCGTGTTTTCCGGCGCGTTGGGTGCCGGCGAGCCTGGACGACCTCGACCGGGCCGTCGAGGCGGCGATGGACGAGGGATGGAAGCCGCAGGGGTCGCTGGCGGTGCAGGTCCGCCGCGTGGATCGCTCGTTTCCTTCGACGTCGCCCGAGATCGGCCGCCGCGTCGGCGCGCTGATCGTCGAGCGCACCGGCGCGCGCGTCGACCTCAAGCATCCGGACACCAGCGTGCACGTGCACATTGTACCCGGCGAAATCCTGCTGTCGTTCGAGCGCTTCGAAGGATGCAGCGGGCTGCCGGCCTCGACGTCGGGCCGCCTGATGCTGCTTCTGTCGGGCGGCATCGATTCGCCGGTGGCCGGTCTTCGCATGCAGAGGCGAGGGGCGCGCATCGACGCCGTGCACTTCCACAGCGTTCCGTATCTTTCGGCAGCCAGCCAGGCCAAGGCGCGCGAGCTTGCCGGCGTCCTGGCGCGCGGCCAGCAGAGGATGCGCCTGCTGATGGTTCCGTTCGGCGACTGCCAGTCCGAGATCGTCCGCCACGCACCGCGGCCGCTTCGCGTCGTGCTGTACCGCCGCATGATGATGCGCATCGCATCGGCGCTCTCGCGGCGCTGCCATTGCCACGCGCTCGTCACCGGCGAGAGCCTGGGCCAGGTGGCTTCGCAGACGCTGCGCAACATGAATCTCGTCGAGCAGGCAGCGACGTTCCCGGTGCTGCGACCCCTGGTCGGAAGCGACAAGCTCGAGATCAGCCGCTACGCAGACCGCGCCGGCACGTTCGAGATCTCGATCCAGCCGGACCAGGACTGCTGCACGCTGTTCGTGCCGAAACATCCTTCGACGGCTGCCGGCCGCGAAGAAGTGCTCGAGGCCGAGGCGCTGCTCGACGTGGACGCACTGGTTGCCGCGTGCGTCGATGCGTGCACCGAGGAGTGGATCGATCCGTCGTGGCCGCACCCGAATGCCGGACAGAGGCGCGTTGCGCTGGTCTAGCCGCCTGCGGAAAACTGCAGAATCGGCGGCGACGCGGCAGCATTGCGACGGCAACGCGACAGCACCGCGACGGCGTTGCGGGGGCATTGCGGGGGCATTGCGGGATATTGCGCGGCATTGCGCCGGCCTTGCGCAACTTGCGCGGGCCCATGGGCAGGTTCGTTCGGGATTTGATATGGGGGCTGCGTGAAGCGGTCCGGCCCCACCAAGCTCTCGGCCATTCTCGAGCAGACGCTGGCGCGATTCGGCCTGGATCGCCGGCTCGACGACTATCGCGTCTGGCAAGCGTGGGACGAGGTGGTGGGCCTTACGATCGCCCGCAATGCGCAGCCCGTTCGCCTCGATGGATCCCGCCTGGTCGTCACCGTGCGCTCGTCGACGTGGCTTCAGGAGCTCAGCCTCCTGCAGCGCGAGCTGATCCTGAGGCTCAACGAATGGATGCAGCGCGAAGTCGTTCGCGAATTGTTCTTCGTCGTCGGACGCGTCGAAGACGACGGCGCGCGACGGGCGGCCGCGGCGACCGTCGCCAGGAATACCGCGGCGGCCGCGAAGAATGCCGCGCCCACAACTTCGCGAAGCGTCGATGCGCCGCCGGCGCAGTTGCCGGCCGAAGCGGCCGGGCTCAGTCCCGAAGTCGCGGCGACGTTCGAGCGACTGTGGCGTGCGGCCAGGGCCCGCGCCGAAACCCATCCGGGCGGCGCCCGCAAGACGCGCGGGTGAGGCGCGGATGACCCGGCCCCGCCGGATGATGCGCACAGTCCCTGGGCGTGGATCTGGACAGATCGGGTACGCTCAAGTTTAACGGCCCAACGCAGGAGCTCGATTCCGCTAGATGTTGTGGTATCGAGCTCCTGGCAGTACAATATATTGATATTCCCGCTGACCCCGTGGGCTGCTCTCGACCGCAACGAGAGAGCACCCGCGGCATTGCTCGATCGCCCCGGTGCGGCGAAACCATGGAGAAAGTGAGTATGGCGGAGGAAGCTGTCCCCGTTGCAACCCCAGTGTCCCCCGAGACCGCCGCGGAACTCGCGCGATCGACGGGCCTCGTGTTCACCCGCCGCCTGTCCCGCCAGGGTGTAGACCCCTGGACGACGGTCGAGTGGGAAACGAGGGACGCGACCATCCAAGGCGAAGGCGGCAAGGCCGTCTTCGAGCAGCGCGGCGTCGAATTTCCGACGACCTGGTCCCAGCTGGCGACCAACGTCGTTGCGTCCAAGTATTTCCGTGGCCACCTCGGCACTGCCCAGCGCGAGTCCAGCGTGCGCCAGCTCATCGGCCGCGTCGTCACGACGATCGTCGGCTGGGGCGAGGCCCAGGGCTATTTCGCCGATTCCGCCAGCCGCGACGTCTTCCGCGACGAGCTGACCCACCTGATGCTCCAGCAGGAGGCCTGCTTCAACAGCCCGGTGTGGTTCAACGTCGGCGTCGAGCCCAAGCCGCAGTGCTCGGCCTGTTTCATCCTGTCGGTCGACGACACGATGAACTCGATCCTCGACTGGTACCGCAAGGAAGGGGTGATCTTCAAAGGCGGCTCCGGCTCGGGCGTCAACCTGTCGAACATCCGCAGCTCGCGCGAGCCCCTGGTCGGCGGCGGCACGGCATCCGGACCGGTTTCGTTCATGCGCGCGGCCGATGCGTCCGCCGGAGTCATCAAGTCGGGCGGCAAGACCCGCCGCGCCGCCAAGATGGTCGTTCTCAACATCGACCATCCCGACGTCGAGGACTTCATCCGCTGCAAGGGTGACGAAGAGAAAAAAGCGTGGGCGCTGATCGACGCCGGCTACAACGGCGCGATCGACGGCGAAGCCTACGGTTCGGTGTTCTTCCAGAACGCGAACAACTCGGTGCGCGTCACCGACGAGTTCATGCGCGCGGTGCTGAACGACGCCGACTGGAGCACCCGCAACGTCACCGACAAGAGGCCGGGCAGCACGCTCAAGGCGCGCCACCTCTGGCAGCTCATCGCCGAGCAGGCGCACTTCTGCGGCGACCCCGGCCTGCAGTTCGATACGACGATCAACGACTGGCACACCTGCCCGGCCTCGGGCCGCATCAACGCGTCCAACCCGTGCTCCGAGTACATGCACCTGGACAACTCGGCCTGTAACCTCGCTTCGCTGAACCTGATGAAGTTCACCGACGTGTCGGGCCGTTTCGACGTCGAGGGCTTCAAGCACGCCGTCGACGTCATCATCACGGCGCAGGACATCGTCGTCGCGAAATCGAGCTATCCGACGTCGGAGATCGAGAGGACTTCCCACGATTTCCGCCAGCTCGGGCTCGGCTACGCCAACCTCGGCGCGCTGCTGATGTCGATGGGCATGCCGTACGACTCCGATGCCGGCCGCAGCTTCTCGGCTGCGGTCACTTCGCTGATGTGCGGCGAAGCCTACGTGCAGTCGGCCCGCATCGCCGGCGCGCTCGGTCCGTACAACGGCTTCGCGGTCAACCGCGACGGGCAGATCCGCGTGCTCGACAAGCACCGCGAAAAATCGCGCGCGATCGATTCGGCCTACGTGCCGCTCGACCTGCTCTCGGCCAGCCGCGAAGTGTGGGACGAAGCCTGCGCCGGCGGCCGCGCCAACGGCGTGCGCAATTCCCAGGTCACCGTGCTCGCGCCGACCGGAACGATCGCGTTCATGATGGATTGCGACACCACCGGCGTGGAGCCCGACATCGCGCTGGTCAAGTACAAGAAGCTCGTCGGCGGCGGCATGCTGAAGTTCGTCAACACGACGGTGTCGCGGGCCCTGCGCAAGCTCGGCTACGAGTCGCGCGAGGTGACCGACATCCTCGAGCACATCGACGAGAACGACACGATCGAAGGTGCGCCGCACCTCAAGTCCGAGCACCTGGCGGTCTTCGACTGCGCCTTCAAGCCGCGCTCCGGCGTGCGCTCGATCGAACCGCTGGGCCACGTCCGCATGATGGGCGCAGTGCAGCCGTTCCTGTCCGGCGCGATCAGCAAGACCGTCAACATGCCCACCGACGCCACGGTCGAGGACGTCGCGGGCATCTACCTCGAGGCGTGGCGCCTCGGCCTGAAAGCGGTGGCGATCTATCGCGACGGCTGCAAGCGCAGCCAGCCGCTCAACACCGGATCGGACGCCAAAGCCGCGCCGGCGGCCGACGAGGGCGCGGGACGTCCGCAGCGCCGCCGCCTGCCGGCCGACTGCCGCTCGATCCGCCACAAGTTCGATGTGGCCGGGCACGAAGGCTACATCCACATCGGCTTTTTCGACGACGGTGCACCCGGCGAGATCTTCATCAAGATGGCCAAGGAGGGCAGCACGATCTCCGGCCTGATGGACACGATCGCGACGCTGACATCGATGGCGATGCAGTACGGCGTGCCGATCGACGCCCTGGTCAACAAGTTCGCGCACGTGCGCTTCGAGCCGTCCGGGTTCACGAAAAACCCGGAGATCCCGAACGCCAAGTCGCTGACCGACTACATCTTCCGCTTCCTCGGCGTGCGCTTCGGCGGCGAATCGGGCGTGGCGACGGCAGCGGCGGCGGTCGCGGCCGAGACCGCCCAGACCGGGGCTCGCGCGAAGGCGGCCGCGACGGCGGCGGCAAGGCCGAAACTCGAGCTGGTCGAGGGAGGTCAGCCGAGGCCGACCGACCTCATCCTGTCGCAGAGCGATGCGCCGACCTGCTCGGACTGCGGCTCGATCATGATCCGCAACGGCGCCTGCTATAAATGCAACAACTGCGGAGCGACGAGCGGCTGCTCGTAAGGACGCAAGGACGCAAGCACGTAAGGAAAGAAAAAACGGACTGGACCGCGCGCCGCGCTAGTGCGGCGCGCCCTGGGCCTGGCCTTGGGGCTGGGCCTGGTCGGGCGGCAGGACGATCATGACGTCCCCCGGCCTGACCCAGTTCTGGGTGGAGCGCAGCTCCTCGTCCAGGGCGCGAGGGTCCTTCTGCAGGGAATCGAGGCGCTGCTCCAGGGCCTGGTTGGCCTGGATGCGCTCGAAGACACGGCTGGAACGTTCGGCGACGCTCGCGCGCTGCTCGGCCAGGCCGCGAAAACCGTAGGGTCCGAGAAACAGGGAATAGGCGAGCACCAGCGCGAGGGCGCCGAGCGCGCGAACCATCCACAGCAGAAACGTATGCGACGATCGCATCGGGAGCAGGCGCGGCGCCACCGCCGCGACCGCCTTTCAGGATACCGCGTCGAGGGCTACAGGTTCAATGCGCGCCGCTCTCGCGCACACGCCGGATGAGCGCAGCACGAGGCGCGGCCAGCGCATGAAGCGCGCACGACGAGCGCAGGAGAAGCCAATTCCATGAAGATCGAAGCGGTGATTGCACGCGAGGTGCTCGACTCCCGGGGCAACCCTACCGTCGAAGCCGAAGTCCGCGTCGCCGGCGGGTCCCTCGGGCGTGCCTGTGTCCCGTCGGGCGCATCGACCGGTGCGCACGAAGCGATCGAGCTTCGCGACGGCGACAAGAAGCGCTACGCGGGAAAAGGCGTCCTCAAGGCCGTCGCCAACGTGCAGAAGATCCTCGGCCCCGCCGTCCGCGGCATGGACGTGCGCGGGCAGGAGGCGATCGATCGCCGCATGATCGAGCTCGACGGCACGCCGAACAAGGGAAAGGTCGGGGCAAACGCGATCCTGGCCGTGTCGCTGGCATCGGCCCACGCTGCCGCGGCGGCGACAGGGCAGCCGCTCTACCGCTCGATCGGCGGCGCGAAGGCGAAGATCCTGCCGGTGCCGCTGATGAACATCGTCAACGGCGGCGCCCATGCCGACAACCGCCTCGACTTCCAGGAATTCATGATCGTGCCTCACGGAGCGCCGTCGTTCGCCGAAGCGCTGCGCATGGGAGCCGAGGTGTTCCACTGCCTGAAGGCGGTGCTCAAGGGCCGCCGCCAGAGCACCAACGTCGGCGACGAGGGCGGTTTCGCGCCCGACCTGGCGAGCAACGACGCTGCGATCGCCGTCGTGCTCGAAGCGATCGAAAAAGCCGGTTACAAGCCGGGAAAACACGTTTCCCTCGCCCTCGACGCTGCGGCGACCGAGCTGTGGAAGGACGGACGGTACGTCTTCCACAAGTCCACCGGCGCTCGCCTGACCTCGACGCAGATGGTCCGCCTCTACGAAAAACTGGTGTCCCGATATCCGATCCTGTCGATCGAGGACGGGCTGGCCGAGGACGACTGGGACGGATGGGTGGAGCTGACGAAGAAGATCGGACGCAAGGTCCAGGTGGTCGGGGACGATCTTTTCGTGACCAACCGGGAGAGGCTCTCGCGCGGGATCGACTGCGGCGCCGCCAACTCGATCCTGATCAAGGTCAACCAGATCGGCTCTCTGACCGAGACGCTCGACACGATCCGGACTGCACGAAAAGCCCGGTATACATCGATGATTTCGCATCGCTCGGGAGAGACCGAGGACGCCACGATCGCCGATCTCGCGGTGGCAACCGGGGCCGGTCAGATCAAGACCGGGTCGCTGTCCCGCGGCGAGCGCACGGCCAAGTACAATCAGCTCCTGCGCATCGAACAGCAGCTCGGCAGGCGAGCGGTGTATCCGGGTCTCGAGGCGTTCGCATGACCTTCGTAACGCGCGCCGCCGGACCCCGGGCTCATGGATGCGTGCAAGAACGCACGGCGGGAGGTTCGTTCTTGTTGACTACCTTATGAGAGGGTCACTATAATTCGTTTCGCATGCACGGTGTGCATGCGTGTTCGATGCTTCGCCTGCGAGGGTGATCGCGGAAGACAGCTGAAGGAGGCAAACCAATGGCTGGACGTAAGAAGGCATCGAAGAAAAAGGCCGCCAAGAAGAAGGCGACCAAGAAGAAGGCCGGCAAGAAGAAGGGCGGCAAGAAGAAGGCTGCCAAGAAGAAGGCCACCAAGAAGAAGGCCGGCAAGAAGAGAAGGGCGAAGAAGGCTGCTGCTCCCGCTGCCGAGGGTGCGGCTCCCAAGCGTCGCCGGGCTCGCCGCAAGAAGTAAGCCCGAGCTACGGTTCCCAACCGACCAAACCGATAACAACAAAGGTACGGGCGCCCGGTTCGTACCACCGCCAGACACCCTCACAGGCGAACACCGAACCCTCACGGGTTCGCAAGAAGCCCTCCGGAAACTCCGGGGGGCTTTTTGCTGGCGTCTTCGCATCTGCAGCAGCCATTGCGGAACCCGCGAAGGACACCCACTCCGGATCAGCGGCCTGGATCACATAGGGATACTCGCCGGATGTCGCCCGGCACCGAAATCCGGCGCCCGGACGCTCCGGCGGGCAGACCGGCGGCGGCGAGTAGCGCCGGGCCGGCCGGGCAGCGCCGGCGAGCCATTGGAGAGCTGCCGGGAACCGGCCGCCGGCCTGCCCGCCGGCCCGATTCTGCGCGGGCGGAGGTCCGATCGCAGCGGCGGGATTGGTCCCGGGAGTGGGAAAGCGGATGTCGAAAGTTCTACTATCCGCTTTGACAATATCCGGGGCGTCCCGTACGAAACTGCGAAATTACCCCTCCCGGAGGATCAGGAGACACAATGGCAGACGCACCTACCAACGCTCAGCAAGTATTCGACATGATGCCCTCGCGCTTCAACGCGACGGCCGCTTCGGGCGTCAACGCGACGTACCAGTTCGACCTCACCGGCGACAACGGCGGCACCTGGCAGGTCGCAGTGGCCAACGGCGCGTGCAACGTCGCCAAGGGCACCCCGAACGACAAGCCGAACATCACGATCACGATGGCGGCCAACGACTACCTCGACATGATCACCGGCAAGCTCAACCCGCAGATGGCCTTCATGGGCGGCAAGCTCAAGATCAAGGGTGACATGAGCCTCGCCCTCAAGATGCAGCAGATCTTCCCGAACGCCTGATCCCAGGCGCGACGGTCGTTTCGAGTTCGAGAAGGGGAGCCCGCGAGGGCTCCCCTTTTCTGATTGGGAAGCCCGCAACGCCTCCCCTTTTCTGATTGGGAAGCCCGCAACGCCTCCCCTTTTTCATGGGGACAGGCACCAGCCCGTCAACTCGCCGCGGACGAACCGTTTATGCGGCTGGTGCCCGTCCCCATTTCGGCAGACGCGCCGGTGCCCGTCCGAAAGGCTGACCCCAAGTCCGGCACCGGGTCGACCAGCGCCGCCAGTTTGCGGACGAGCTCGAAGCTGCGCTCGCGCCTTTGCGCGAAATCGGCGGCCTGCCAGCGGAACGCGGGAACCGGCTCGAGCGAATGCGGCTCTTCGAACGTGTGGTGGCGTGGATCGGGCGAGACCGCGCTGCGTATCGATTCCAGGAAACGCTCGGCCTCGTCGGCAACCTTTCCGGCTTCGTCGCCGCCGCCGGCGCGGGCGTGGTCGATGAGGTGCTCCAGCGTGGCCAGGTAGCGCGCAAAGTCGATGCCGGCTCGGGCCAGCTCCCAGCGGGAACGGCGGTCGCTGGCTTTCTGGTAGCGGCGATGCACCTGCTTGGCCAGGTTGCCCGGGCCGACGTCGACGACGACGTAGGCCCCGCCCAGCACGACCGCCAGCAGCAGGGTGAGCGTCCCTCTTTTTTTCAGGCGCGCCCCGTCGGCGTGGACGTCAGGGGCGCGCGACTATTCAGCGGGTGGGAGCGCGGCGGCGCTCGGCTGCTTTTCGGAAAGAGTCGGCATCGAGGCGAAGCCGCGGGAATCGTGGGCCGGCACCAGCGTAAACTCGGGGAAACGCTGCGCGATTGCCGACATTCTGCGGATGTTCTCGCGCACGGCGCCGGGATCGACGTCGGCCAGCGTTCGCCACAGCCAGGGCCTCTCCTCGAGCTCGCGAATGCCCTCGAGCTGCCAGACGAGATCGCCGACGAGCGCGTAGCGCTTGCCGCCCGGAACTGCGAGGAAGATGACGACCGAGCCTGGCGTGTGGCCGGGCGCCGGCACGATGACGATGGAGCCGTCGCCGTAAACATCGTGGTTGTGGGGAAAGCCGAGATACGGTCCGCCCTCGAACGTGTAGGTCTGGAAGCGCGCTGCCGGGATGCTGCGCGCTACCGCCATCACGACGCTTCCTTCCGAAATGAAACGCTGCTCCTGCGGCGTGACGAGGATCGGGATGCCGGGAAGATCCGCGGCGCCGCTGACGTGGTCCCAGTGCGCGTGGGTCAGCAGGATTGCCGAGATCTTTTTGCCGGGACCGTCGCCGCCGGAAACATCGTAGCCCGCTGCGCGCAACTGGTCGGCGGCAGGAGTGAGCTTCTCGTACGAAGTCATCAGCCGAAACGGCAGCGGCAGCAGGCGGATCTGCTCGTCGACCGAGCGCCCGAAGCCGGTATCGATCAGGATGTCTCCCTTCGGATGATGCACGAGCACCGCAGTCATCGAGAAATCGCGCTTGTCGCCGAAGGAGCCGCCACGGTACGCGAATGCAGCGGTTCGGTGAGTAATGCCGGTCGGAAGCTGGAAGACCTGCATGTCGGCCGGCGGCGATGCCGCAGGCAGGGGATCGGCGAGAGGGGGAGGAACGGGAAGCGGCGCGGCCGAATCGACCACCGCAAGGGCCAGTGCGGCGACGACGACGGCGGCAACAACGGCAGCGACGATTTTTGCCGCGATGCTCACGGGTGCCCTGCGCCGGGACGCATGCGTCCCATCCATTCCAACTTGCCCATCGTGGCCATCTTTTCCATCTTTTTCATCTTGGCGCTCGCCCTCTCGCCAAGGCCAGCGACGGGGCATACCTTGGCGCTGCCATGATTCGCGGTGGGACATGGATCTTCATGCTGGTCGTGGTGCTCGCGGCCGCGGTCTCGAGTGACGCGGCTGCCGGGGCGCAACCGGTCCAGGCGCGCCATCCGAAGTTCCGCGACGGCAGGCTCGAGCCCGGCGAGAAGATCTTTGCGATCGTCGTCCAGGCAGAGCCGCGCGCGTATTGCCTGACCGAGCTGGGTGCTGCGGGCTCGGTCGTCCACGACTCCGTCGCCAGCGGCGCAGTGGACATCGGCTCGGACGGAGCGACGGCACACGTCGCGCACGCCACTGTCCGGGTCACCGACAGCGAGACGACGACCTGGTCCGACTGGAGCCGGCGTCATCCGGATACTTCGTTGTGGCATCCCGTCGCCGTCGCCGAAGCGCAGGTGACGCGGCCGACCAGCGACGTGCGCGTCACCGAGTCGCGCCACTACCGCACCGTGATCGGTTGTGCGCTTTCCCAGTCGCGGCTGACGTCCCCGAACATGGAGGCACCCGGTCTCGTCGTGATCAGCGGCACGATTCGAAACGTCGCGGCAACTCCTGTCGATCACGTCGTGCTGCGCTACGAGCTGCTCGACGGTCGCGGTCGCGTCGTCTTTCGCGACGAAGGCTTCAACCGCTCCGCGGAGGACCTGGCCGGACCGAAGCTGACGTCGCCGGTGGTCCCGCTCGCAGCCGGCGCGACCGATGCGTTTCGAATGATCCTGCTCGAAGACGAGCTTCCGGATTTCAAGAACGCGCGCGTGAGCGTCGCTCGCATCTACTGATCGCTCGTCACTGCGGGTGTCGATGCGGTCGGTGCGGCGGCCGCGCGTCGGCAGCCGGACGACGCGCAAGCGGCGCGGCGACCTCTGCGGGCGGCCGACAGGCTGCGCAGGCGCGCCGTGCTGGTATTTCCAGCGCGCCGCTCCTGATCGCTGCAGCACGATATCAATCTCCGCCTGCCACAGGCATCGTCTGGCGCTGGAGAGGCGGACAAGAGCATCGTGTACCAGATCCGGATTCACGGACGCGGCGGTCAGGGCGTCGTCACGGCAGCCGAGCTGCTGTCGGTCGCCGCTTTTCGCGAAGGCCGTCATTCCCAGGCGTTCCCCAGCTTCGGCTCCGAGCGCACCGGCGCGCCGGTCGTCGCGTTCTGCCGCATTCATGACGCAGCGATCCGCCTGCGCGAGCCGGTGCTCGCTCCCGATGCGCTGATCATCCAGGACCCGACGCTGCTGCACCAGGTAGAAGTCTTTGCCGGGCTCGTTGACGGCGGTTTCGTGCTGATCAACAGCGCGCGCGGCATCGGCGAGCTCGGACTCGACGACTTCGTAGCTTCGCGCGCCGGCTGCCGCGTCGTCACTGTTCCCGCCACCGAAATCGCGATGCGCTCGATCGGCAGGCCGCTGCCCAACGCGGCGCTTCTGGCAGCCTTTGCCGCGGCCACCGGTCGCGTCGCGCTCGGCTCGGTCTGCGAAGCGATTCGCGAGCGTTTTCGCGCGGGCGTCGCGGATGCGAACGTTGCCGCGGCCGAGGCGGCGTTCGAACACGTGCGGGCGGCGCAGTCCGCGACGGAGGGGGAGCATGCTCAAGCAAATTGAAGGATCGGCGGCCGTCGCCGAAGCGATCGCGCTTTGCCGTCCCGAGGTCATCTGCGCCTATCCGATCTCGCCGCAGACCCACATCGTCGAGGCGCTCGGCCGCATGGTCGATTCGGGGACGCTTGCGCCGTGCGAGTTCATCAACGTCGAGTCGGAGTTCGCGGCGATGTCGGTGGCCATCGGAGCCTCGGCCACCGGCGCGCGCGCTTACACCGCCACGGCGAGCCAGGGCCTGCTGTTCATGGCCGAGGCCGTCTACAACGCGGCCGGGCTCGGGCTTCCCATCGTGATGACCGTGGCCAACCGCGCCATCGGGGCTCCGATCAACATCTGGAACGATCACACCGATGCGCTGAGCCAGCGCGACTGCGGGTGGATCCAGCTCTTCGCCGAAGACAACCAGGAGGCCCTCGATCTGCACATCCAGGCATTCCGGCTTGCCGAAGAGCTTTCGGTGCCGGTGATGGTCTGCATGGACGGCTTCATTCTCACGCATGCGGTCGAGCGCGTGGACATGCCGACTGCGCAGCAGGTGGACGAATGGCTGCCGCCTTACGACCCGCGCCAGATCCTCGATCCTGCCGAGCCCGTGTCGATCGGCGCGATGGTCGGCCCCGAGGCTTTCATGGAGGTGCGCTACCTCGCGCACGTCAAGCAGAAGCAGGCGCTCGAACGCATCCCGCAGTGGTCCGACCGATTTCGCGAAGTGTTCGGGCGCGACAGCGGCGGCCTCGTGCGCAGCTACCGCGCAGATGACGCCGACGTCATGGTCGTGGCGCTCGGATCCGTGCTCGGCACGATCAAGGACACCGTCGACGAGATGCGCAGCGAGGGCGTGAAAATCGGCGTCCTCGGCATCACGTGCTTCCGGCCCTGGCCGGCGGCGGCGGTGCGCGGCGCGCTCGCGCATGCGAAGCGCGTGATCGTGCTCGAAAAGAGCCTTGCCGTGGGTCTCGGCGGCATCGTCGCGAACAACGTCGGCGGGTCATGGACGGGCCCTTCCGACGACGTGCATACGGTGGTCGCCGGGCTCGGCGGTCGCGCAATCACGCGCCAGTCGCTGCGCCGCGTTTTCGAAGAAGGCTGCCGCGGGCGCCTCGACGCGCTCACCTTCCTCGATCTCGACCACGATGCTGCCGGGCGCGTGCTCGCGCGCGAGCGGGAGCAGAGGCGTTCGGGACCCATTGCCGAGAGCCTGCTGAAAGACCTCGGCGCCGCCGCCACGCGTATTGGCTGAAGGGGAGGGGACGATGGCTGACCAGCCGGTGCGATTCTACCAGACGGGGACCTTCACCGTCGGAGGGCGCCTCCTGCCCGAGGACGAGCGCAGCGTGCAGGCCAACATGCGCCGTACCAACTCGCTCAACTCCGGGCACCGCGCGTGCCAGGGCTGCGGCGAAGCTCTCGGCGCACGCTATGCGATCGATGCGGCAATGGAGGCGACCGGGCGGCGCATGATTGCCGTCAACGCGACGGGATGCCTCGAGGTGTTCTCGACTCCGTATCCCGAGACGTCGTGGCAGATCCCGTGGATTCACTCGCTGTTCGGAAACGCGGCAGCGGTTGCCACCGGTGTTGCCGCCGCGCTCAAGGTCAAGGGTCGCAGCGACGTGCGCGTCGTTGCCCAGGGCGGCGACGGCGGAACCACCGACATCGGCTTCGGCTGTCTTTCGGGAATGTTCGAGCGCAACGACGATGTGCTCTACATCTGCTACGACAACGAAGCGTACATGAACACCGGAGTGCAGCGCTCGTCGGCTACGCCTCCGGCCGCGCGCACCAACACGACGATGCCGGTGGGCGCGAGCAGCGGGAACCGCTTCGGGCAGGGAAAGAACCTTCCCCGCCTGGCGATGGCGCACGAGATTCCGTACGTGGCCACTGCCACGGTTGCCGAGCTTCACGACCTCGAAGCCAAGGTGCGGCGTGCGATGGAGTTGCGCGGAGCGCGCTACATCCACATCCTCGTTCCGTGTCCTCTTGGCTGGGGCCACGGCTCCGAAGCCACCGTGCGAATGGCGCGCCTGGCGAAGGAAACCGGCCTTTTCCCCGTGTTCGAGGCCGAACACGGCGAAGTCACCTCCGTGTCGAAGATCCGGCGCAAGGTTCCGGTCGAGGAGTATCTGAAGCCGCAGATGCGTTTTGCCCACCTGTTCGGAGAAAACCCGAACCGGGAAGTGCTCGACCGCCTGCAGCAGCTCGCGGACCGCAACATCGCGCGTTACGGCCTCGTCACTCCCGAAGCGGAGGCGTCGTGAACCGCAAGCCGTTCGCGATCACGCTCGATCCTGGCTCGAGCCTGGCCAACCACACCGGCACCTGGCGCACCGTGCGTCCCGAGTACATCGATCGCCTTTCGCCGTGCAACCACGCGTGCCCGGCCGGCGAAAACGTGCAGCAGTGGCTCTACCACGCCGAATCGGGCGATTACCACACCGCGTGGACCCGGCTCACCGAAGACAACCCCCTGCCGGCGGTGATGGGGCGCGTCTGCTATCACCCCTGCGAAACCGTCTGCAACCGCGCCCAGCTCGACGAAGCCGTCGGCATCAACGCGATCGAGCGTTTCCTCGGTGACGAGGCGCTGCGCCACGGGTGGCGGTTCGCGCAGCCGACGACGTTCAGCGGCAAGCGCATCCTCGTCGTCGGTGCCGGTCCGTCGGGGCTCTCGGCCGGCTACCAGCTCGCGCGTGCCGGTCATTCGGTGACGATCCGTGATGCCGGCCCACTTGCGGGCGGGATGATGCGTTTCGGCATTCCCAAATACCGGCTGCCGCGCGACGTGCTCGACGGTGAGATCCAGCGCATCGTCGATCTCGGCGTCGCCCTCGAGCTGAACTCGAAAGTCACGAGCGTGCTCGAAGCGAAAGAGAGCGGCGCTTTCGATGCCGTGTTCCTCGCGGTCGGCGCCCACCTGGCCAAGCGCGCGTACATTCCTGCCGGCAGCGCGGCGCACATGGTCGATGCGATCCAGGTGCTGCGCAGCATGGAGACGGGCGACAGGCCGCTGCTCGGCCGCCGCGTCGTCGTCTACGGTGGAGGCAACACTGCGCTCGATGTCGCGCGCACAGCCCGTCGTCTCGGCGCCGACGAATCCATCATCGTCTACCGCCGCACGCGCGAAAAAATGCCCGCGCACGCGTTCGAGGTCGAAGAAGCGCTCGCCGAGGGTGTGCTCGTCAAGTGGCTGTCGACGATCACCCAGGCCGACGGCGGCTCGATTACGCTCGAGAAGATGGAGCTCGGCGCCGACGGGAAGGCGGTGGGCACCGGCGAGTTCGAGACCCTGGCTGCCGACTCGGTGGTGCTCGCGCTCGGCCAGGACGTGGACCTGTCGCTGCTCGACGGCGTGCCGGGCCTCGCGATCGAAGACGGCGTCGTCAAGGTCGGACCCGACATGATGACCGGTCACCCGGGAATTTTTGCGGGCGGCGACATGGTGCCGGGCGAACGCACCGTCACGGTCGGAATCGGACACGGCAAGCTCGCTGCGCGCCACATCGACGCCTGGCTTCGCGGCCTGAAGTGGGTGCATCCGACCGCGCACGAGCTGGCGACCTTCGACAAGCTCAACACCTGGTACTACGCCGACGCACCGCGCTCGAAGGCACCGCTGCTCGACCTGGTGCGGCGCCAGTCGACGTTCGATGAGGTGGTCGGCGGCTTCGACGAGTCGACCGCGCAGTGCGAAGCGCGCCGATGCCTTTCGTGCGGCAACTGCTTCGAGTGCGACAACTGCTACGGCGTCTGTCCCGACAACGCGGTGGTCAAGCTCGGCCCGGGTCTCCGCTACGAGTTCAACTACGACTTCTGCAAGGGCTGCGGGCTTTGCGTCAGCGAATGCCCGTGCGGCGCGATTCGCAGCGTGCCGGAAAAAATCTGAAGTCGCGCCGCCGCGGTGTTATTTCGCCGCGGTCGCCTCGGGTTCCGGAGCGAGCTCCAACAGCGCATGGTCGATCGCTGCGGTGTTGCGCTGTTCGTCCAGGAACAACTCCGAAAGCGGTTTCTCCTTGAAGCCGCCCGCACCGTAGCTGGCGAGCGATTCGAGTCCGGCAGCCTTGGAATAGAGGTCCTTGCCCGTCGTGTCGCCGATCACGACGCCGATCGCAGTGGCGCCAACGGTCCCGGACACGGTGACGCCGCCGAGCATCCGGAGTGCAAGGCTGCCGCCGGTTTCGATCCTCTGGGACGTTCCGAGCCAGCTTGCGACCCCGTTGCGGAAGGCCGCCTTGACGGGATAGACCGCCGAGTACAGCACGGCGTCGGCGTGATAGCGCTCGGCTACTTCCGCCAGAGCTTTGCGATCGGCTTCGTCCTGCTTTTCCTTGTTCCGCTCGCCCGTCGTCGGATCGAAAAGGTTGCCGGACTCTTTCCGGACCCGGTCGAAGACTTCCCCGGCCTTGTCGGGCGCGAGCGCCGTGAACCCGAGTAGCTGGAGCTTTCCGGCCAGCATCGCGGCGAATTTCTGCTGCACCGCTTCGCGATTCTCGATGTCGGTGGGCATCTTCGTCGGCATCAGTGCGATCGTGTGGACGCGCTGGCGGAAATCCGCCTTTTCGATGCGATACGGGTTGTAAGGCTGCTGGGCGGCGCAGCCGTACAGCAGGCTGCCCGAGCTGATGAGGAGGAACGCTAGTACGGTGCGGGAGCGCATGGCCGGGTTACTCCTGGAAGGGGACTTGCGCGCGCAGAGGTAACGGCTGGCCCGACCAGACTCAAGGAACCCCGCTCAGGTCTCGCCGAAACGCTCGCGCCGGTCCCGGCGCTCCGCTGCAGCCTGCGCACGGAGCTCCGAGCAGCGCTGTGGGTGTCAGGGTTCCAGTAGGTCGCGATCCGGGTTAACACGCCGCATGGGCCCGCTGCCAACGCTCGCCGCCGGGCTGCTGCCCGGCACCGTATGCCTCGCTCCTTTACGTGAGCGCCGTGACGCATGAACGACTCCGATTTCGAGCTGTCGGTCGTCATGCCGTGCCTGAACGAGGCGCGCACGGTCGCTGCCTGCGTCGGGCAGGCGATGCAGATGCTCGCGAGCTCGGCAATTCGCGGCGAAGTGATCGTCGCCGACAACGGCTCGACCGACGGCAGCCAGCAGATCGCGCGCTCCAAAGGCGCCCGCGTGGTGGACGTTCCGGAGCGCGGCTACGGCGCCGCGCTGCTGGGCGGCATCGCCGCCGCTCGCGGGCGCTACGTGATCATGGGCGACTGCGACATGAGCTACGATTTCGGTCATGCGCCGCGCTTCGTCGACGAGCTGCGACGCGGCGCCCAGTTCGTGATGGGAAACCGCTTTCGCGGCGGCATTGCACCGGGCGCGATGCCGGCGTTGCACCGCTACCTCGGCAACCCCGTGCTGACCAGGATTGCGCAACTTTACTTCGGCGCATGGGAGGTTGGCGATTTCCACTGCGGCCTTCGCGCTTTCGACAAGGAAGCGATCGATCGGCTCGATCTCGGCTGCACCGGCATGGAGTTCGCATCCGAGATGGTCGTCAAGGCCAAGCTCCACCGGCTGCGGATCGTCGAGGTGCCGACGACGCTGGCGCCGGACGAACGCGGCCGGCCGTCGCATCTTCGAACCTGGCGCGACGGCTGGCGGCACCTGCGCTTCCTGCTGTGTTATTCGCCGCGCTGGGCCTTTCTGATCCCGGGCGTGCTCTGCGGCACCGCCGGTCTGCTGCTGATGCTGCTCGTCCTTCCCGGTCCGCGCCGCATCGGCGGCGTCGTGCTCGACATCCATACGCTGATCTACGGCGGGGCGATGATCCTCGTCGGTGCCCAGGGCGTCTTCTTTGCGGTGCTCTCGAAGGTCTATGCGATCACGCAGGGACTGCAGCCGGCGCCGCGCGGCTCGACGCGGCTCTTCCAGCGCATCACTCTGGAGCATGGGCTGGTGGTGGGCCTGCTGCTGCTCGCCTGCGGCATCGGCGGCACGATCTTCGCGCTCTATGGCTGGGCCGAAGTCGGCCTTGGCCCGTACGATCCGGCTCGCGCGATGCGCATCGTCGTGCCGTCGGTCGTTGCGCTCGCCCTCGGCGCCCAGACGATGTTCTCGAGCCTTTTCCTGAGCCTGCTCGGCATGGCGACCAAGCGCACGCTGAAGGTCGAGGAAGCGGAGCGCCGGTGATCGAGCGCACGCTGGATCGCCTGCACGGCGGCATGGTTTTTCGCCGGCGCGTGCGTGTGTTGGCTGCGCACCTTGCGCGGCTGATTCCGGGCGGATCGACGGTTCTCGACATCGGCGCCGGCGACGGATCGATCGGAAGCGCGATCTGCGCCCAGCGCTCCGGATTGAGGATGCGCGGAATCGATGTCCTCGTTCGCGGGCACACCGCCTATCCCGTCGATGCCTTCGACGGCCTGCACATCCCGCATCCGGACGGCAGCTTCGACGTCGCGCTCTTCGTCGACGTGCTGCATCACACGGTCGATCCGGCAGCGCTGCTGGCGGAGGCCGCGCGCGTTGCCCGCACCGTCGTGATCAAGGATCACCTGCTCGAAGGGCTGCTGGCGTCGCCGACCCTGCGGCTCATGGACTGGGTCGGCAATGCCAGGCACTCGGTCGTTCTTCCGTACAACTACCTGACCCGGCGCCAGTGGGACGAAGCATTTTCCCGTTCTGGACTGACGATCGAGGAGTGGCAGCAGCGCCTCGGGCTCTACCCTTTTCCGGTCGACCTCCTGTTCGACCGCTCGCTGCACTACGTCGCGCGGCTGCGGTCGCGTTGACCGGCGTCAGCTCCTGGCAGCAAGTCGCGCGGTACGGATGCGCGCGATCTCCGCAGCAAGGTGTTTCTCGAAATACGCGTCGCAGCCCAGGCAGACGTTCTCCATCTCGCGGCCTCGAGGATCGACGGCGCGCGACGAGCGCCGGTAATCGGAGCGCGACCAGCCGACGTTCTCTCCCATCGATTCGGGGTCTCCTGCGTTGATCGCTTCGAATGCCGGATGACCCTTGAGGCTGTCGAGGATCTCGACCAGTCGTTCCTCGCAAAGATTTCCGAGCGGAGCCTTGGTTTTCAGGCAGCACGGATAGACCGACCCGTCCGGTTCGATCGCGACCTCCGCGCCCGCATCGCCATAGTTCAGGAAGTTCTTGCCGCCACTCCAGCGCGCGCAGAAATTGGTTTCGTACGTGGCGTTGGACAATCCGTTCGTCCACGCGCGTCCGCGCGGCCACAGCTCGCCGATCCACAGCTCCGGCTGGGCGCCGAAGAACAGGAAGAACGGACCGTCGCCGCTTCTTGCGCGCCCGAGTCCCGGACCCTTCAGCCGCGGATCGCGCGCGATGCCGAGATCGACCTCCTGCACGCCGAAGCTCGCCATCATGCGCCGGACGCGATCCATCAGCGCGAATTTCCCGTCGCCGTTCATGCCGACGTGATAGTCGTCGATGCTCGCGACCGCGATGGTGCCGACGCCGCGCTCGAGCATCTCTTCGATGTGTCCGGGTTGCATGATGTCGCCCGTCGTCTGGATCGAGACGTGCGGCGCCGCCGCGCCCCATCGCGCACGGATCGCGTCGAGCAGCGGGTAGAAGAGCTCCTGGCGGACGCCGTCCATCAGCACTTCGCCGCCGGCCAGGATGAGCGAGGAGCGGTGCCGTGACGCAGTGCCGCCGGGCCCCGGGCGCGACGGGTCCTGGTACGACATGTCGTCGGGGAGGTTGGCCAGAATGCGGCGGTACGCGTGGCTTTCTTCGGCGACGAGGCGCGTCAGGTCGTCGCGAGCGTAAGGCCGGAAGCGGTCGTCGTAGCAGTGCCTGCACTTTCGATGGCAGGCCCAGGTGATGACCCAGTAGATCGATTCCACGGCGCAGCTCTAGCGCAGAAACGTGCGCGGCGCATCCACGCGAGCCGCGACCGGCTACGGCTGGATGACGACGAACGCCGACATTCCCTCGCGATTGACCAGCAGCACGACCTGCTGGTTGCCGGCTTCCTTCATTCGCCGCGTGTAGTCGGCCACCGACGTGACCTGCTGGCGGTTGACCTGCTCGATCACGTCCCCGCGCCGCAGCCCGGCGTCGGCTGCCGGTGTTTCATCCTCGACGTCGGTGACGATCACGCCCTTGACGTCCGCCTTGATGCCGAGGTGACCGCGAATGTCGCGGCTGAGGTCCTCGACCTCGACGCCCTGCAGGACGCCGGCGTTCCTGCCCGACTGCGGCTGCGCATTGCCCGGCCCATTCCCGGCAGGCGCTTCACCGAGGGTCACTGCAACGTCGCGCGATTGGCCTTCATGATTGACGGTCAGGCGCACTCGCGTTCCGGGCGCCATGTTGCCGACACGCAGCCGAAGGTCGTTCGGTCCGGTGAGGATCGTGCCGTCGAGCGCGGTGATCACGTCGCCGCGCTCGAGCCCCGCCCTGGCGCCCGGACTGTCGGCGGCGACGCCGCCGACGAGCGCTCCGGTCTCCGCGGGAATCTTGAAGGCTGCGGCAAGATCGGGTGTCACTTCCTGGATTCCGACGCCGAGATAGCCGCGCACGACCTTGCCGCGCTTGATGATCTCGGACATCACGTACTTGGCCATGTTGATCGGGATCGCGAACCCGATGCCCTGGTTTCCTCCGGTTGCGCCCGAAAGAATCGCGGTATTCACACCGACCAGCTCGCCTGCGGCATTCAGAAGCGGACCGCCGGAGTTGCCGGGATTGATCGCCGCGTCGGTCTGGATGAAGTCCTCGTAGTCTTCGATGTCGAGGCCATTGCGGCCGGTCGCGCTGATGATGCCCATCGTCGCCGTTTCGCCGACTCCGAACGGATTGCCGACGGCGAACGCGTAGTCGCCGACCTGGAGCTTCGACGAATCCCCGAGCGTCGCAGTGGGAAGCCCGCTCGCGGGAATCTTGACGACGGCGATGTCCGTCGCCTTGTCCGCTCCCACGACTTTTCCCGTGAACTGCCGCTTGTCGGCCAGCGTGATCTTGATGTCGGATGCCTCGTCGACGACGTGGTCGTTCGTGAGGATGTAACCGTCGGGGCTCACGACCACTCCCGAGCCGAGACTCGACTGGCGCTGCTGCCGCGGCGTTTCGCGGCCACCACGTCCGTGCGGCTGCCCGCCGAAGAACTGCTGGAAGAACGGGTTGACCATCTGCATCTCGGGCACCTTGACGATCTGCGATGTCGTGATGCTGACGACGGCGGGCAGCGCGTGGCGAAAGACGGAAGCGAACCCCATCGAGCCCGGGGCCGGCGCATCCGCGGACGCGCGGCTCTGGAAGGACACGTACATCGGTACGGGGCGCTCGGGCTCGAACGGCGGATGACCGATCCATGTTGCGGCCAGCGCACCCAGCAGCGTGCCGGCGGCAACGCCGACGGTACCAGACGAAAGCGCGAATGACGTTCGCGTCGAGCTCGCGAAGGCTCTCATGAAAAACCTCTCTCCTGCCTGGGATCATGTGGCATAGCCGCACCAATGCCGCCCGCTTGCGCCGCCCGCTTGCGGGACCGGAGCGCACGCCGTCGAGGGAAGCTCGTCGGGAAAACGGGCACGCGACCTTTCAGACAGCCTTCGCGGCGAGCCATTCGACGCAGGCGCGTTGCCAGGCGCAGGCGCCGAGAGTCTGTGGCGGGGAATCTTGCGAGTTGCCCCCCTCGTGTTCGTCCTGCCGCATCGGCAGATTCTGATGACTTCACGCCGGCATCCATCGTCAGCGGCGTCCTGTCGCCGCCCGTGACTGCGTCGGCCTGTCGGGGGACCAGCACACCGGCAGACATCCTGGCCAGGCTGGGCAATCTCAACTGCACCACAGGCCATGTGATGGCCGTCGGACGGCTGCTGACGGGAGAGCAGACGCCTTGATTTTTCCGCGGCGCGCACAAAAGAACTGCGCGTGCGCACCTACCGGATCACCACCGGCGACGGTCGCCCGACCGAAGATCTCGTCGAGGCCGGGCGCTACGCCTACGCGCACTCGTGCGTATTCTCCGACAATTTCCCGGCGCGGCACCACGGCGGCCCATGGACGCGGGAGATCGTGCTGGTCGAATTCGGGCGTGACGTTTCTGCCGACGAAGCGATCGAGGAGGCGAAAGCGCTCGGCCTTGCGCGACCACGCTACGAGGACGCGCTCTATTTCGGCATCGAGCACCCGGACGTGCAGCGGGAGCGGCCCGTCGTTTTCCTGCACGACCCCTGGTACGGCTACTTCGCACGCCGCGACGTGCTGCTGCTGTGGACGAACATGGGCAGCCGCGAGCTGGGGCTCGAAGGTTTCGACGATCCGATGAGCAGGGACTACTGGTTCGCGTTCGTGCGACCGTAGCCCCGGCTGCGGCTGCATCGGTCGCAAGGCCGCCCACCAAGGCGCGGAAATCTTCCCGCTCGCGCCGGGCCGCTAAGGCGCCTGTTCGTCCGCCCTGGCCACGGCCGTCTTCTTTCCCGGCTTGTCGCGATCGTAGAACTTCTGCCGATGGCATCCCGGCGCGCAGCTTCCGCCGGTGTCGGTCTTGTTGAAATTCAGCTTCATCGTCCACTTGCCGAAAGGGATCGCGTCCTGGATCAGCTTCGGATGGTCGCTGCCGTGCACGGAGTGGCACATCAGGCAGCCGCGGCCCTTGGCGTCGTCACCGACGTGCACGGCATGGAGGTTTTTCTTCCCGTCGCGGAACCCCGTTGCGGTGGTCGTCTCGCGGTCGGTCACCATCGTGCGCTCGTGGCACGAGAAGCAGAGCGGGTAGGCCTTGTCGTTCCACGGGTGATAGTTGCCGTCGGGAAATTCCTTGACGAGCAGGTTGTCGAGGTCGCCTCCGTGCGGCGCGTGGCAGTCGGTGCACTTGCCGTCGTGGTTCTTGCCGTGGAGGAATTTCGCGTTGGCAGGCATGTCGCCGTCGTGGCATTCGAGGCAGGTCGCCCGCATCGGCTTTTCCAGCAGCGCATCGTTGTCGCTCGCATGCGGCGAGTGGCACAGCAGGCAGCTTTTGTCGTCGTCGAGCGCGCCGTGGGAGACTTTCGCGTCCTTGATCTCCTGTTCCTTGGTGTCGTGGCACGAGTAGCAGACCTTCGGGACCTTTTCGCTGAGCATCGCCGGAAACTTCGACCCGTGCGGGTCGTGGCAGGTGATGCAGCCGTCCTCGACGGGCGCGTGTACGTCCTTCTTCTTGATCTCGTCGGCCTTCTCGGTGTGGCAGTCGAAGCAGAGCGCGTTGCCTTCCTTGACCAGCAGCGACTTGGTGTCGGTCTCGTGGGGGTTGTGGCACTCGGTGCAGTCGCCGTCTTCGACTGGCCCGTGCAGCTTCGGACCTTCGTACGGCGCGTCGTGACAGTCCTTGCAGAGCTTGCCGACGGGCTTGATCAGCAGCTTTTCCTCCGCGGTCGAGTGCGGGTTGTGGCAGTCCGTGCAGCTTCCGTCCTGCACCGGGGAGTGCACGGTCTTCTTCTTGCCGAACGTGTCGTGGCACGTGTAGCAGAGGTCCGGCACGTCGTTCAGCAGCTTGAACGTCTTCTTTCCCTTGGCCGGATGCGGCGTCGATACCGACTCGTGGCAGTCGGTGCAGCCTTCGGCCGGGTCATGGACGTTCTTCTTCGAAAGGATGTCGACGTGGCACTTCGACGTGACGCAGCCGCCGGCTTTCGTCTCGTCGGAGGACGCCGGATGAGCAGCGGCAGTCTTCGCATCCGGCGCTTCGGCCGCGACGGCGCCGGGCAGCGGCATCGCAACGAACGCAGCGGCCGCCAGCACCGCGATGAGGAACGTCTTCTTCACGGGTAGGCCGCTCCATCGTGGACGACGCCGTGGCAGACGAGGTCGCAGCTTCCGGCGAACGTTCCCTTGTCGGTGAATACCGGCGCTGCCGCGCCCGGCTTCGGTGCGACGATGCTGGTGTCGAAATTGATCAGGTGCGTGTGCGATCCGGTCGCACCAGCCAGCGGCGAGCCGGTGCTTTCGATGCCGTGTGCATCGTGGCAGGCCGAACAGGGTGCGCCGGCTTCCAGGTGGCCGCGGTGTCCGGCGCCTCGAGCATGGCCGTTTCGTGCCGCTCCGGGTCGGAAGCTGCGGTCGGAAAGGATGCTCTGGCGATCGTGGCAGCGGTAACAGAGCGCGTAGTTCTCGGAGCTCTCGACGGTCATGTCGGCGGTCTCGTAGCGCTCGCGCAGGATCGGCTTCCACATGGACCCGTGCGGACCCCGCGTCGCACCGTCGTCGTCGGCGTGGCAGCTCGTACACGTGATCATCGACGTTGCCGTCATCGACGGCTCGAACGACGAGGGAATGCTCGGTACGTCGGGATCCCTGCCGAGCGCGAATACCGGGTGAAACGAAGCATTGGACGGATCGAACACGCGACGCAGGTTGATTCCGGGAACGACGCGCGGCGTGCGCAGCAGCGCAGGCGAATTGTCGCCGTGGCACTTGAGGCACACTTCGTACGAGTAGCGGACGCTGGAGACGGTAATGCCGTTGCGGTCCACCCCGGAAACGCCACGCAGTGCCCCGCCGGCAACAGTCGGGTCGTCGCCGGCAGAAACTGCTCCCTGCCCGGCAACGAGGTGAGGGTTGTGACAGTCCGTGCAGGTCACGGATCCGGGATCGCCGCCGCGTCCGCTGCGGGTTGCGGCGCGACGTTCCAGCTCGCCGGGAACCTCATGATGCGCCGACGGCTTGCCGATCGCCGCAGCGATGTCGATACCGCCCGAAACGGAGGCTCTCGCCGACACGCCGCGCGCACCCGCGGCGGTGCGCGCGACGAGATGGGCAGGCCCGCTCGGATCGGTGCTGTGGCAGCCGCTCGTCGTGCACGAAAACGGAGCGGGCGGCAGGTCGGTGAAGTTCAGCAGTCCGGCGGGCGTCGGCGCAAAATGCGGAGTGTGGCAGGTCTCGCATCCCCATTCGGCCAGCGTCGGATAGTTCGGCCACGTCTTTGGCGGCCGCGGAAGGATGCCGACGACGGACGCGGGCGACGTCGCGTGCGCCGAGCCGGGCCATCCCTGGATCTGGTGACACGTGGTGCACAGCGCCGAGTAGCGGTTGTCCTTCAGCAGGAAATCTCCGAACTGGTTGTTGTGCGGATCGTGGCACGTCGTGCAGTGCACTTCGTCGCTGCCGCCGAACACGAGGCCCGGCGGCGGCTGCTCGACCAGCTCGGGGTTCGGCAATGCGGCCTGGTACGAGAACGAAACAGGGTGGTGGGCGGAAAGATCCAGCCCGAAGTTGGAAAGGCTGTCGGGAGCAAAAATGTCGGCGCCTGCCATCGTGATTCCGGTCGACGGATTGACGACGGAACCCATCGCGATCGTGCCGTCGTGGCAGCTCAGGCACAGCTTGGTGGGACCGAACGGCTGCGGCAGCGGAGCCGCGTGCAGCGTCGGGCTCGTATAGACGGTGTAGACCTGCCCCGGCAGCTCCTTGTTCCACAGCGGCGTCAGCGGCGTCGAGTTGTGCGGCGTGTGGCAGAAGATGCAGATGCGCGACTCGCTGGCCGCGCGGATCTGGCCGGTGCCGGACACCGACAGGTTGTGCGGGGTGTTGCGGATGTCCTCGGTTGTCTGCGCGAGCGCCGGGCCGCACAAGGCGACGAGAGCCGCGACCGTCGCAGCACGCACGATGCTTGCGCTTTCAGGACGCCGCGGCGGCATGGGAGCCCTCCACCTGGAAGAACTGGATCCGGCGATTGTAGGTATCGCAGACGGCCAGGCGTCCGCTGCCGTCGATGGCAGCGCCCGACGGAAGCCAGAACTGGCCGAAGTCGCTTCCACGTCCGCCGAGCGTCAACAGGAAGCGGCCGCTGCGGTCGAAGAGCTGCACGTTGTCGAACATCGCGTCGACGACGTAGACGACGCCGTCGCGATCGACGGCGATGCCTTTGGGCATCGCGAAATCGCCGGAGGCGTCGCCGTGGTGCCCGAATCCGCCTGCGACCGAGCCGTCGGGCGCGAAGATCACGATGCGGAAGTTGAGCGAGTCGGCCACGTACAGCGAGCCGTCGGGACCTTCGGCGATGCGCGTAGGGTAGTTCAGCTCGCCCGGCCCCGAGCCGCGGCGACCGAACGTCTGCAGCAACGAGCCGTCGCCGCCGGTCGCGAACACGGCATGTGCAAGAGTGTCGACGACGTAGAGACGGTGCGTGGCGCGGCTCCACGCGAGCCCGGTCGGGCGCTGCAGCGTGTGGTCGCCGATGCTGCGGCTCGCGGCGAGGAACTTGCCGGAAGCATCGAACGAGAACAGCGCGCCGCTGGAATCGGAAACCCAAAGCCGGCCGCCGTCATCGAATGCGACGTCGACCGGCGACTGCAGGTGCTCGCGCTCACTGCCCGTCAGGCGCACGTAAGCCGAGGAGGAGGACTTGCCGCCCGTGTCGGCGGCCAGCAGGTGCACGCAGCGGCAGCCGGTATCGGCCACCGCGATGCGGCCGTCGGCGGAAATGGACATTGCCACGGGCAGTACGAAAGAATCGTCGCCGGAGCGGGTGCCGAACGCCAGCGCTCCGAGGACGGTAGCGGCGTTGGCATCGCGCACGACGCCGGAGAGCGCGTGCAGGTAGCGGATTCGCGCTTGCTGCGGCGGCGCCGGCCACTGCAGCGGCACCGTCGGTGTCTTCGTCGTCGGAGTCCAGCTCGACTGGCAACCGGCAACGACGATCATGCCCGCGGCGGCGGCAAGCACGGCGAGCAGCGTGCCCGCCGTGCGGGCGCGAAGTTCGCGAAGCGGCGCTCCGGACGGGAACGGTCCCGGCGTGCCGCCTTGCGGCCGTTTGCCCGACATCCTGTTCACGCTCGCATCCATTTCACAGAAGCTGCCGCTTGATGTTGATCGAGATCAACTCGTGGTCGCGCCGGAAACTCTCGGGCAGCGACGATGGCGGGGCGGTCGACACGACGCCGGTATGGCTGTCGGAGCCGTAGGCGGTGGCCGTCAGGCTGAGATCGAGCTTGCCGATATGCCAGATGATCGAGGAATTGGCCGACCACGCGTTGCTGTCGGTCAGTCCCGAGATGTTCGAGTAGGAACCGCCGATGGCCAGCACGAGATTGCGGCTGAAGAGCTGCTTGGTGATCGTGCCCGAGACCGTGATGATTCTTTCGTAGTACCGCGGCGTCGTGTAGGGCGCCTCTCCTCCGAGGAAGTGACGGTCGAGGAATGTCGCCGTCGTGTACGTCGTGATCGTGCGGGTGATCGGGCCCACGTACTGCAGCTCGGCGCGCCACGCGTCGTACGGATTGCTCGCCCATTCCAGGCGCTGGTACTCGCCGCGGGCGCGCACGGGGCCGTACAGCAGGCGCACTCCGGTGGAATAACTGTCGGAGTCGATCGGGGTGCCCGGATAGACGCCGCTCAGCACGCTGGAGCGCACGGCGGTGTAGCGAAAATACGGCGTCACGAGCTGGTTGAACAGCTCGACGCTGGCACTGCCGGTGCCGTCGTCGGTCTGCAGCTCGTACTCGCCGGTGCTCTGCGAGTAGCTGAGGTAGAAATCGTAGCTGCCGGGTACGACGAATTCGACGGGCAGCGAGAGGATCTGGACCTCGAACGGCTCGACCAGCGTGTTGACGAAATAATGGACGCCCTCCACCAGCTGGATCGTCTCGAACGGAGGGATCGGCGAACGCAGCAGCACGACGATCGACGAGGGATCGACGTCCGTGCGCCGCAGCGTGAACGTTCCCGGCACCGCGGTGCCCGTGTAAGGGTCGGCCACGACGTCGGTCATGCCGTGGTTGTCGAAATCGCTGCGCTCGAAGCTGCCGCCGACGAGCACGCGCCCGTGCGGGACCTGCTTCGTGTACTGGACGTCCACGCCGTTCGACAGCTCGGTGGAGTTGCCTCCGCTGGTGTCGTGCACGTCGCGAAGGAAGCGGTAGGTGGTGTCGACGCTTTCGTAGAGCCGGTTGACGACGTCGAACCGCGCGCTGTTGCCGTCGTCGGAATAGTGGCGGTCCGGCAGCGTGATGGGACCTGGGTTGGCGATGTCGCTGGTGTCGTCGTGCATCCGCCATTCGAGGTCGGTGCGGAAGTTCCACGGCAGGTACAGCGAGAACAGCTCCCACCACGCAAGCTGCTTGGTGTCGTAGCTGTTCTGGTTGTCCTGCTTCTGGTCGAAGGTGTTGTCGGAGAAGTTCGACGACAGCGTCGCTTTCTTCAGGTCGATCACGTTGCCGACCAGTGATTCGAGGGAGCTGCCGTCCAGTCCGTTGGAGTCGGTGTACCACGACGGGTGGACCGAGCCGTTGAACGTGAGCTGCCGGCCGCTCTCCCAGCGCTTGAAGTACTCGCCGTCGACGAGCACGCGCTGGACGTCCGAGTTGCTGCCGGTCGTGTTCATCTGCGAATCGAGGAAGCCGGCATCGAAGAACCACGGTTTGCGCCGATAACGAAGGCTCACCCCGTAGTCGTCGGCGACGTTGTTGTGCGACGCCGCAGCCTGCTGCGGATACACGGGCTCGTAGCGCGTGGCGAACGTGAGGAGGTTGTACGGATGATCCGGCAGCAGCGTCACGCGCGCGTCGTATTCGAGGCCTTCGCCGATGTCCCATCCCGTCGAGCCGAGGACCGAGCTGTCGTAACGCTCCTGCTTGACGGCGCCGCCGAGCGACAGCCGGTAGCGAAGAAAGCGCGGGTCGTACGAATAGCCTTCGGTCGACAGCGTGAGCTTCTCGCGGATGAACGCGTCGTTCCAGGTGCTGTTCGGCGAGATGCCGTGGCTGTCGTCGTTTTCCCACGAGGCGAACGTCTCGAACCACGCGTGGTTCTCGATCGAGTGCGGCGCGAACAGGCTCCAGTCCCATTGCGCGAACGCGTCGCGAGGCGTGGCGGCGAGCAGCGCGCACGCTGTCGCTGCGGCGAGCGCGGCGACGGCAGGACGGCGTATCCTGTCGCGCGCCCGCGTCATCGCAGCAGGTTCTCCTTGTCGCTCTGGTGCGGGTCATGGCAATCGGTGCAGCGCTTGTCGGCGTCGGCGTGGGCAGGCTCGTCGGCAAGAGTTTCGGCTTCGTGACAGCCGTGGCAGATGTCGTTCAGCTTGCCGGCAAGGATCCCGGGATAGGGACCGCTGTGGGGATCATGGCAGTCGAGGCACTCGCCGGATTCGAACGGGTCGTGAAGGACCTTCTTGTCGGGCCCGAACGTGTGGCAGTTGCGGCACAGCTTGTCCTTCGGAAGCACCAGCGTGTTGGACGCGACCGACTGGTGGCACGCGCTGCAGAGCCTGGCCGCGTAGGGTCCGTGCTCGCGGTACGAAGCGCGCATCGGAACCGGCGCCGAAGCGTTCTTTGCGGCACCGGCCGGCGCCGGCGCTGCCGGCGGCGGCACGCCGTCGAAGAACGTGCTGAGGGTCCGGTAACGCGTCGCGGGATCGCACGCCGTGCAGGCGAGCAGCAGTGCCAGCACTGCGATACCCGCGAAGCGAAACGATGCCACGACGGACGCCCCGCGTCGCTACTTGCCGGCGGGCGCGGGTGCAGGCGCGGGTGCGGCGGCGGCCTTGGCGCGGCGTTCTTCGATCTGCCGGAGCAGATCCGCCTCCGTGGGATACTGTGCTCCTTCCTGGTGTCCGAACCCGTAGACGTTGACCCGGTGCGGCCCGAACTGGCTGGTGACGAGCACGAGATAGTCGACGTGAAATCCCGGCTGGACGTACTCGCGCAGCAGTCCCACGTCGTCGTAGTCGATCGCGACTTTGGCGGGAAGGTCGAGGTTTCCCGGTCCCTGGCCCGGGCCGCCGAAGAACGTCGCGAGATGTCCGCCGGGCATGAAGATCTGCACGTTGTTGAACGCCGCGTCGACGGCGTAGACGAGCCCGTCGCGGTCGACGGCGACGCCTTTCGGACGTGCGAAGTGCCCGAGGTTGTCGCCGAGCCGGCCGAACGCGGCGATGTACTTTCCGTCGCGGTCGAGCTTGACGACCTGGAAGCGCGCGACGTCGGTGACGTAGAGAAAGCCGCTGGTGTCGAACGCGAGGTTGGTCGGGCGCGACAGCCGTGCGTCGCCCTCCGACTTGTCACCGAAGCTGGAGACCTGGCTGCCCGAGGCGATGTCGAAGACGACGATGCGGCCGTGGTCGAAGTCCGCGACATAGAGACGGCCGCCGAATGCCGCGGCATCGACCGGCTTCCAGTCGCCAGGTTGGCCGTAGGCTCGGACGAACTGGTCACCCCGATCGAAGGCGACGACCTGGCCGCGCACCGGATCGGTGACGTACCTGGTGCCGTCCTGGCCGATGCTGATGTTGATCGGCTGCCGCAGCGCCCCCTGGCCCGTAGCGCCGGCCAGGTAGGAGAACGTTTTCGCCTTCAGGTCGAAGACGGCGACGGTCGAATTGGTGTCGCAGGCATAGATGCGGCCGTCGGCCATCGCGACGCCGTAAGGTTTGTCGACGATGAGATCCTGCTTTTCGCCGATGACGAAGCGGTTGAAGGCCGACTGCCTCTCGATGTCCTTCAGGCCGGTGAACGACGTCAGGTACTGAATGCGCGGCAGGTCCGGCGCCGGCGGAAAGAATACCGGCGCCTGTGTCGCAGGTCTGGTTGCGCTGCAGCCCGCCAGGACCAGGGCGCCGAGGAGGCTCGCTACCAACCGACTTCGCGCTGCACAACCCACGTCCGTCCCTCTCTTTCGTCCCGAGCCGCGTCGTCGCTGCGCGAGGCCTCGTGCCGGCGGTTGCCCGAAGTCGTCTGTGCCGTCGAGCCTTCGTGGCCCGGGACGCGAAACGACGCCGTTGCTTGGCGCGCCATTCATCTACAGACCGGCTATCGTATCCCAGGAAGCGCAGCCGCAACCATCGCCGGCCTGTGGGCGCGGCGGCGGCTGGTAGACGCAAAGCGGGTCTTCGGCCAGCGCATCGCCGGTGGCGGCATAGGCACGTCCGCGCGAGCCGCCGCAGACTTCGTTCCAGCAACAGACGCCGCAGCGGCCGCCGAACAACTCGGGACGGCGAAGATCGCGAAGCAATGGCGCGTTGCGATAAATGTCGAGGATGTCGCGTTCACGCACGCTTCCCGCGACGACCGGCAGGAAGCCCGACGGCATCACCTCGCCCTTCCACGACACGAACAGGATGCCGTTGCCGTCGCGCATGCCGGCTCCGGCCACGGCCGCATCGGGCCCCTGGCCCCGCATTTCGAGCATCACGCGACGGACCATCGGAGCCTCGGTTGCCGACGTCACCAGGCCCAGATCGTGGCGCTGTGCGGCAACCCAGTGCAGCAACTCTTCGGCCTGCGCTGGTTCGATCTGCGGCAGCGAAGAGCCGCGCCCCGTGGTCACGAGGAAGAACAGGCTCCAGCGCTTTGCCTTCATGTCGCGCACGCGCTCGGCAATCGCCGGCATGTCGGCGAGCGTGTCGGCCGTGACCAGCGTATTGACCTGCAGCGCAATGCCGGCCTCGGCGATGTGAGCGGCGGCTTTCATCGTCAGCTCGAAGCAGCCCGGAATGCCGCGAAGCGCGTCGTGGCGCGGCGGGTCCGAGCCGTCGAGGCTGAGCGACATCGCACCGACCCCGCGGCGGGCAAGCTCGAGGATGACTTCCCGCGTCAGCTTCGGCGTGGCGCTCGGCGCCACGTCGACGTGGAGGCCGAGGCTTTTCGCAAAATCGAGAATCTCCCAGAAGTCGGGCCGTTCGAGCGGATCACCACCGGTGAGCACCACGGCAGGAGTGGGACGCGCGGTCGCAAGCGACCGCAGCACGTCGAACGCTTCCTCGGTCGACAGCTCGCCGGGCAGGCGCTGGTGCAGGGCTTCTGCCCGGCAATGCTTGCAGGCAAGCGCGCAGGCCCTGGTCAGCTCCCAGTAGACTCGCCTCGGCGCGTCATCATAGCGGCGGATCCTGCCGTCCTCGGGATGAGAGCCGGGATGACCGGTCGCCGCGGCGGCCGGTCGCGAATGACCGGTCGCAGGGGCAGCCGGTCGCAAAGGTCGAGCGGAAATGTCCGTGGTGACAGCAGTCATGAGTCACCCGAAGCCAGAGTCGTGCCACCGAACGGCTGGCGCCGTTCCGCGATCTGGCAAAGCAGTGCAGGTCTGCGAATCCGCGAGGTCATCGGCTGTCGGCAGGTGTCGGCAGAAGGCTGCGCTCTGTTGCGTCTCTCCTAAATCAGAGAATCCGTGCCGCGCTTTTCCCATCCATGATAAGTTCCAGGATCGCGGGGGCGTCTAAGCCCTGACATTTCACGGACCTGCCTAAGGGCACGGATCTTGCGAATCCGGCGCCAGCCACGAAGCTGCAAACTCGGCCCCGGGTGTTCTGGGGCCACTTCAGATCGGCAAGGAGGAGCCGGCCATGACGAACCATAAATGCGCCATCGCGACCGCTCCTGCCTCTGCCGGTACAAAGAAGGTGGGTCCCATGACTCCACGACGCCGGTTCCTGCTGTCCCGCCGCACAGTCCTGTCGCTCGTCGCCGGTATCGCGATCCCGATGCTCGCCACCGGCCCGGCCGCTGCATTCTACCCGCCGGACGGGGCGAAGCCCGACGGCTCGGGCGGCTACATGATCCCCGCAGACGGGATGTGTGTGATCGGCATCAACGGCGACGGCACTGCCACCGGCGGCACGATGCAGGTCGACTGGTCGATCACCAATGCGCGCGACTGCGCGGCGTATACGAAGTCCGCCGACAGCTCGGTCGACCTCAAGTCGATGACGACGCAGGCCGCTTGCACGAACGCGGGCAGCGCGGGCAACGACGGCTACAAGCACGTATGGTCGACCAGCATCTGCTACGACACCGTCAACAGCCGCGGAATCTCCCGCGTCGACCTCGATAATACCGCCGGCATGTGCACGTCGCTCGGCGGCACCATCGTGACGACGGGCAAGTGCGTCGCCTACGGATGGATCTACCGTAATCGCAAGGCCGACGGCACGTTGCCGGTTTCCGGCAGCGGCATCAGCACCACCAGCGGCGTACAGTTCAGCGACGGCCTCGGCTTCTGCGCGACGACGATGCGCATGACGAGCGCGTCCTACAGTTCCACCGCCACCTGTCCGTCCTTCCACAACAGTGCGACGACGTCTCCGGGCGAGTGGCCGGCCTGCGCGAGCGTTGCCGCTCCTGGCGGCTGCCAGACGCAGACGGCGTACGACCTCGGCCTCGGCTGGACGTTCACTTCACCGAACTGCCTGTTCACGTACGGCGTCAAGGGTGCCATCAATGCGACGGCGACCAATGCCGATGGCTCGACACTGTCGGCCGGCACGGTCGTCGACCTCACGGCGTACACGAGCCAGGCCGGCTGTCTCGTGCACGGCTTCGTATGGGACAACTGGCTGCCGAACGCGACGACGACGCTCGAAGACAACTCGGGCAATTTCACCGGCATTCCGGTCGGCTCCAAGATCCGCCGCCTCGACGCCCACACGACGATCGCCAACGGCGGCGGCAACTACTACAGCGGCACCGGTGCGATCTGCACGAAGTGCCACACCGACCAGTCGCGCTCCTACGCCGAGCGCAACAAGCCCGGATACGTGAAGACCGGGCACCGCATGGCCGGTGACGCGACCGGCGAGCCGTTCCAGCCCTTCTTCACAGCGTCCAACTCGGATTGGGGACTTCAGGGTGTCGAGTGTGCGATGTGCCACAGCACCGCCAAGCCCGCCCGCGACGACCTGATCCAGGTCGTCACTGCCGGAATCGTCGGACCGCCGCCGGCAGGTGCGCCGAAGAGCGCCAGCGGTCACAACCAGACCGAAGAAGGCTCGCACGTGATGGACGTCTGCTACACGTGCCACGGGCAGGCCGCCTCGCCGAGCTCGGTCAATCCCGCGACCGTGATCCCTGTCTCGCACGGTGAGTTCAAGCTGACGGGCAAGGGTCTGAAACCCATCGTCAACATGTTCCTCAACAGCCCGCATGCGCAGTACTCGGGAAACAGCGACAAGGTCGATATCGGCAACAAGACCAAGTACCACAGCTTCTTCGTCGGTTACGTCTGCCGCGACGCGAACAGCATCGGCGGCGGCAACGAGCTGGGCACGATCGTCCGCAACGGCGTCAAGCAGTCGATTCCGCTCGTCGACACCGCCACCAACCCGGCTTGCACGAATCCCGCCGACGGCGGCGCGACCAGCGGCGCCGGAGGCTTCTGGGTTCCGGAAGGCGAAACCGTCGTTGCCGGCGGCTCTCCACCGGACACCGCGCAGGGCAACTGCTCCACCTGCCACGATGTGCACTGGAGCCTCAACGACACGAGCGCGAAGGCCGAGCCTCTGCGCCGCGAGTGCGACACCTGCCACGAGAAGAACCTCGCGATCATCAAGCACCCCGCGGGCACCGGAACTCCGCTCCAGGACGTGGCGACCGATCCGGCCGAGGCGTGCGTGTCGTGCCACATGCCGAACCGCGAGCACCTGTTCCGCATCAACGTGAATGCCGCCTACTCGGCGTTCCCGGACGCCTCGCTCGCCGACACGACGCTCAACACGTCGCCCGACGGCACCTACACCAACGCAGCGTGGGTCGACCTCGACCAGGCTTGCGGACAGTGCCACGGCGGCGGAACCAGCCAGGCTTCGACCACAGGCAGCAGCACGGCCGGCTCGCCGGTCGTCACGGTGGCCTCGATTTCCGGCTTCACGGCCGGCCAGAGAGTCGCCGTCGGCGGCACCTTCGAAAGCCACATCCTGTCGATCGGCGCGGGCAGCCTCACGCTTGCGACCAGTGCGACCGATACGCTCGCCGCCGCCACCGTCGTCCAGAACCCGACCAAGGGCGGCGGCTACATGACCAAGACGACGCTGGCGACCAAGGCTGCCGGCATGCACAACGACGCGCCGACGGTGTACTTCGGCTACACGTACGGGTCGTCGTCCATGATTCTCAAGGTCAACGCGACGCAGACGATCTGCCTCAACACCTGCGACGTCTACGATTGGGACTGGGGCGACGGCACCGCGCACGGCTCGGGCGTGACGTCCACCCATACGTACGCGGCCGGCGGAACCTTCGCGGTCACGCTGACAGTGACGGACTTCGGTGCCGGTCCGGGCTCGAAGACCAAGAACATCAAGATCACGCAGGTCGACAATCCGCCGACGGTGGCCGGAGTGTGCGCGTTCAACGCGAACACCTGGACCGAGATGGTGAGCGACCTGTCCAGCGACGACATCGGCCTTGCCAAGGTGACGGTGAACTGGGGCGACGGCAGCACGGTCGCATCCGATACGACTTCGCCGTACGGGCCTTTCACCCACGTCTACCTGGTTCCCGGAACGTTCACGGTGTCGCACACGGCGTACGACACGATCGGGCAGCAGAAGACGCAGGCGGCGGCATCCTGCCCGGCAGCGACGCCGTCACCGTTCAAGATCAGCGGCACGGTGTTCGCACCGAACGGCACCACTCCTCTGGCGTCCGCCGTGGTCCAGGCGATCCGCATGGGAGTCGTCGTCAAGGGTGTCTACACCGATGCGACCGGGGCGTACTCGATGACGGGTCTTACTCCCGGTGCCTACTCGCTGAAGGTGTCCAAGTCGCTTTACACCTTCGCGTTCCCGGCGGCTTCGAAGACCGTCGGACCCGACCAGCCCGGCACGAACATCACTGCGGTGACCGGCCCGTGAGCGCGCGGAGGGAACGGCGATGAAGTCGAACATGACGCATACGGACACAAGCGAAGCGAAGCGCGCGACAGGAATGGAGAGAGCGATGAGCGCAGCACGAGTGAAATTCGAAGCCCGCAGCGGCCAGGATCGAAATTCCGCAGCCCGCAGCGGCGAGGATCGAAATTCCGCAGCCCGACAGGGCGAGGATCCAAAGGGAGGACGAGCCATGACTAAAGTCACGAAAGGAATGCTGATCGCCGCCTTGGGGCTCGGCCTCGGATCGGGTGCTTCCACCGCGATGGCGTTCGACGGGTCCTACACTCCCGGAGCGGGCATCCTCAACACGGTGCACGACCTCGGACACGCGCACGACGGCATGAACTACACCGCGATGCCGGCCGACAGCCTCAATCGCGTGTGCATCTTCTGCCACGCGCCGCACAACACCTACCGCCTGAGCCCCGCCAACGGCGGCCCGGGCGTGGGCGGCGGACCGCAGGCTCCGGACGCGTTCGACTACCTGCCGCTGTGGAACCACGAGCCCACAGGGAATGCTGGATCGTACACGATGTACCAGAACGGTCCCGGAGCTCCGACCGTCGGAGCGAAGGCATCGCAGGCGATCCAGGAGGGAACGATGAATCCCGGCGGAGCCTCGCTGCTGTGCCTGAGCTGCCATGACGGCAGCGTGGCGGTGAACTCCTACGGCAACACCAGCCAGCTGACCAGGTCGCAGAGCAGCGGCGGCGCGACCATCGGTGTCCAGTACGTCATCGGCCAGGACAACTACCTCGGAAACCACCATCCGATCGGGTTCAACTACGACGACGTGCAGGCGGCCGACATCGGCATCCGCCAGGCCGACACGGCAACGCTCGGAAGTGCCGGCACGGTGCGCGACCACCTGCTCGGAACGGGCAACACGCAGATGGAATGCGCGACCTGCCATTCCGTGCACAACAAGGGCAACACCGGCGAGACGCTGCTGTGGAGAAGTGATACCGAGAGCCGCCTGTGCCTGACCTGCCACGACAAGGGCTCCGATCCGGGCGCGGTCACTCCGTAAGACCGCGCGCCGCAGCAGTCGCCGAGCGATGATGCACAAGGTCGTACTGATCGCCGGCGACGGAATCGGACCGGAAGTCAGCGAAGCGGTCGCGAGAATCCTCGCGGCCGCTTCTGCTCCTGTCGAATTCCTTCCCCATCTTGCGGGTTCCGCGGCTCTGGACGCCGGAAGCGAGGACGTCCTGCCGGCATCCACCGTCGCCGCGGTCCGCGAGCACGGAGTCGCGCTGAAGGGGCCCTGCACGACGCCGATCGGCAGCGGCTTCTCGTCCGTCAACGTCGCCCTGCGAAAGACGCTGAACACGTACGCGGCCGTGCGGCCGGTGCGCAACATGCCCGGCGTGCGCACCCGCTTCGACGGCGTCGACATCGTCATCGTGCGCGAGAACACCGAGGGCCTGTACAGCGGGCTCGAGAACACGATCAGCGAGGGCGTCGTCGTGTCGCTGAAAGTGGCGACTCACGCCGCCTGCTCGCGCATCGCACGCTGGGCTTTCGAGTACGCGGTCGCGCGCGGGCGCCGCAAGGTGACGTTGCTGCACAAGGCCAACATCATGAAGCTCACCGACGGGCTGTTCCTGCGCGAGACTCGCGCAGTGCGGGAGGACTTCCCGCAGGTCGGCTACGAGGAGCTGATCATCGACGCGGCGCTGATGAAGCTCGTGAGCAACCCGGAACGTTTCGACGTGATTCTTTGCGAGAACCTGTACGGGGACCTGGTCTCCGACCTCTGCGCGGGGCTCGTCGGCGGTCTCGGCGTCGCACCGGGCGCGAACATCGGCGACGACTGCGCGGTGTTCGAGTCGGTGCACGGATCGGCGCCCGACATCGCGGGCAAGAACCTCGCGAACCCGCTCGCGCTGCTGATGAGCGCCGTGATGATGCTCAACCATCTCGCGACGAGCCGCCACGACGACGCGTGCAGCGCAGCGGCCAGCCGCATCAAGGCTGCGTACGACCGTGCGCTCGGCGACGGGCAGACGACCGGGGACCTCGGCGGCAAGCTCGGCACACGCGAGTTTGCCGCGGCAGTGATCGAACGGCTCTGATCCGCACCGCTCGATCTACTCACGCGCGTTCGGTCAGTCCCGGCGCGCGGCGTGCGCAGTGGTTACAGGCTCGGTGCGATCTGCGTGGCCATGGCCTGCACCATCGCGGCCGACGAGCGCGCCGACAGCACGTAGTGCGTGACGCCCCACTCGCGTTTTCTGCGTCTGAGCTCGTCGGTACATTCCTCGATCGTGCCGATCAACATGATCGGCATGCGCTTCACCTCGGCAGCCTCGAGCCCGAAGAGGTTGCCGATCATCGCCGCGAAGTTGTCGCCGTCCGACGGCGAGTCGGCGAGCATCGCGGTAAACAGCGTCGAGGACAGCTCGATTGCGGCGGGGTCGCGACCGGCTGCGCGAGCCTCGCTGCGCAGGAACTCGGCCCGCTCGGCGAAGGCCGCGTCGGTGGTCTTGGCCACTTCGGCGCGGTCGACGGTGCCGGCCCGTCCGGTGTCGACACCGATGTTCACCTTGTCGGCGTGCCGGGCCGCGATCCGCAGCAGGCCTTTGCCTCCGCCGCCGAGCATGATCGGCGGATGCGGCTTCTGCACCGGCTTCGGAGTGTGGATCGCGTCGGTCAGGTTGTAGAACTCGCCTGCGCGGCTCGCGCGATCCTCGGTCCACAGCGCCTTGATCGCGACGATCGACTCTTCGAGCATTCGCAGCCGCGGCTTCACGTCGGGGAACGGCGCGCCCATCATTTCGAATTCCGAGCGAGTCCAGCCCGCGCCGAGGCCGAGCATCGCGCGCCCTCCGCTGATGTGGTCCAGGGTCGTGATCGCCTGCGCGGTGGTGCCGGGGTGGCGGAACAGGTTGCAATGCACGAGAGCGCCGATGCGCGCGGTGGACGTCACGGCACCGATGGCGCCGAGCATCGTCGTCGCTTCCCACGCGGGCGTATCGTCGTCGAGGCCGCTGCCGCCCTGGCGCTCGAGCGCCCAGTGGTCCGGCACGTAGATCGCGCGGTAGCCGAGCTGCTCGGCTTCGCGCGCCTTTGCCAGCATTTCCCCGGCGGGAAAGCCGACCAGCGAAAGACCCAAATCCATCAGGCGACGCCGAGGCTGCGGCGCGGGACGTCGCGCAGCAGCACCTCGACGGTGTTTTCCCCGAAGCTTCCCTTGTTCATCTTCTCGAGCCCTGCGCGCACCTCGCGCCGGGTCATCAGGATGCCGTAGGAGCCGAGGATCTGCTTGACGATGTCGTAGTGCGTGTCGATCGTCTGCGTCACCGACGAGTAGCCGTAGCGGCCGGCGCGCGGCCCGTCCCAAAGTGCCAGCGGATTCATCGAGAACATGTGGACGTCGGTCTCGGCGGGCTCGATCAGGATGATGTCGCCGCGGAACTTCGGGTCTTCCTGGTACTGGCGGATGCCGTACTGGAGGCGCGTGTGCAGCAGCGTGCGGAACACCTGGTTGATGATGCCGGTCATGCCGCTGTCGGCAATCGGCTTGCCCTCGGTGACCCATTGCCCGGTTTCCATGTCGAAACGCCGGCGCACGCGGTTGTTGAAAGGCCGGAACGGGTTGTAGCAGATGATGAGATCGGCGCCCTGCTCGATCGCGACGTCGATGTTCGCCGTGTGGCGCACGCCGCCGTCGACGTAATCGACGCCGCCGACGCGCGCCGGCTTGTAGAAGCCGGGCAGCGCGGTGGAAGCCTGGATTGCCTCCGAGATGGTCACCGACGTGTCGGCGTTGTGACCGAACACCGCGCGCTCGGCGGTATCCAGGTTCATCGCGCAGATGTAGAGCTCCTTGCCGATGCGCTCGTGGAAGCTCTTGAAGTCGTTGGGGATGCCGTTGCGCTCGAAGTTCTCGCGCAGGTACTGCTCGATCGTCGAGTTGTCGAACAGGCCCGACGGCACGTAGTCCTGCGGCATCGGGATGCGGTTGGCAAGGATCTCGCGGACGATCGGGCTGGCAACGTCCTGCAGCGTCGCCAGCGAGGGCTGGCGCTGGAACACGCGCAGCGCCGGTTTCAGCCGATCGACCAGATGCGGCGAGCGCGATATCATCTTCGACAACGTGCGCGGCATGAACATCGCGAGATCGGCGACGA
Organism: Candidatus Binatia bacterium; assembly: GCA_036493895.1. Lineage (NCBI taxonomy): Bacteria > Candidatus Binatota > Binatia (SeqCode) > Binatia bacterium. The sequence continues at coordinate 71,257 of DASXOZ010000072.1, forward strand.
ACTCGGCGGGCTTGCGCAGCAGTTCCTCGTAGTTCGGGTGATAGAAGTGCCGCGGCATGAATTGCGAGACGATCGTCGAAGATCCGTCGAGCGCGCGCAGCGTTTCCGACGGCGGCACGCCGGCCGCAAGCGGCGCGGAAAGCAGCGCGCCGGCGCTCAGCCCGACGTAAAGGTCGAAGTCGGTCGTCTTGCGATTGATGAGGAAATCGTCGAGGGCCTTGAGGCCTCCGAGCTTGAACGCGCCGCCGGTAACGGCGCCGCCGGCGAGCACGAGAGCGACCTTGGGATTTTTCTTCCGGGTGCTCAGGTCACTCTTCTGGATGATCGTGATTCCCATGCGTGGCCCCCTCGCAGCCGTCGGGAGTCCGCACTTCCCGATGACCAGATGAGTCTAGCGTTCGACGCTTCGCGTTGTCCAGCGGCCGATTCATGCCCCTGCACGGGCTAGTGCGGCGTTCGCTTCGTCCAACTCCCCGGCTGTTCCAACCGTGATCCATGCTCCTTCGAAAGGCATTCCACAGACGGTTTCGCCGGCATCGAGCATCGCCGGATACGAGACCTTCGTGATCGAGAACGGGCCTGGCGCAGACAGGTAGTCGAACACCCGCGGCTCGAGCGCCTGCACACCGGTATACATGTACGGCGTCAGCGGCTCGCGACAACCGGGGCGCGCCAAGCCGAGGAAGCGACCGACTCGTCCGTCGGGTTCCGTCTCGATCACCCCGAAACTAACCATTCGAGGATCCTTGCGCAGAAGCATGGTCGCGATTGCACCGCTGCGACGATGGAAATCCGCAAGCTCGCGAAGATCCACGTCGACGATCGTATCGGCATTCATCGTGATGAACGGGACTCCATCGAGGTACTTTCGCGCGTCGCGAATTCCGCCGCCCGTGTCCTGCAAAATCGCTTCGTTGCTGTAGGCAACTTCGAGCCCGAAGCGCGAGCCGTCGCCGACGTGATCGCGTATGCGCTGTCCGAGATGATGAAGATTGATGACGACGCGGCGAATGCCGGCGTCCGCGACGCTGCGCAGCGCGTATTCGATGAGCGGTCGGCCGCCGACCTCGACCAGCGGTTTCGGAATCGTATCGGTCAGCGGCCTCAGGCGCTCTCCGCGCCCGGCGGCCAGGATCATCGCCCGCAGCTCGCCGGATGCCGCCACGTCAGGTTTTGCCGGCGGCCGCTGCGGGGCGTGCCTCGCGGGAGGGGTCTTTCCCCGCCGTATCGAAGAGCTCGGCGGTTGCGGCGACGCCGTCGCTGCTCGCAAGCAGTCGCCGCGCCGTGCGACACACCGCCGGAAGGAATCCGAGGTAATGCGGCTTGCCCTTGACCTCGGCGAGGTAATGGAAGCGGCCGACCACCTTGAGCACCCTCTGCAGCGCGAGCAGCCGGTAGGCGCTGCGCGTCGCATCGAGGCTCTCGAGCCGTCCCGCCTTCTGACGTGCGTAGTAGTGGACGAGCAGCGCCTCCTCGAGCGCAGGAGTGATTCTCTCCGGAGTGATGCGGTCGGTCAGCAGCGAGGCGACGTCATAGAGAGCGGGAGCCAGCAGCGCATCCTGGAAATCGATGATGCGAAGCCGGCCGTCGTGCACGTGGATGTTCCACGCATGGTAGTCGCGGTGGGCGAAGACTCGCGGGAGGGCGGCCAGGCGACCGGCGGCGGCCTTCAGCTCGACGCGGCTGGCCTCGACCAGCGCGGGAGGCGCAGCAGCGACGCCGTACTCGAGGAAATGCTCGAACTCCCAGGCGAACAGCTTTTCGTCGAAAGCCTGGCGAAAGGCGTAGCAGCCGCTGCCGTCGTCCTTGGCACGGGCCTGGAGGTCCGCGAGGAGGTCGAGGGCCCTTCCGAACGTCGCCTCGACCGCGGGGGCCGCTGCCTCCCAGACAGGCACGTCGCCGACGTCCTCGAGAAGGAGGAAGCGGGAGTCGGGAGAAACGGCGTGGATCGCCGGCACAGAGTCGGTGAGCCGGGCCAGGAAGCGGCCGACGTTGACGAACGCCAGCTCCTTCGGACCCTCGTTGCCGAAGACGTTCAGCTCTTCGGACGACATGGCCACCCCGGCGTCCTGCATCATCATGACGACGACGGTCGCAGGCGCCGCGCGACCGCCGCTCAGCTCGCCGCGAGCGTAGCTGCGCGTCGAGGCGTCGCCGCGCATCGCCGCCAGCGAGGCGACCTCGGCTCCGGGCCAGAGGTCGGCGGCGACGGATGCGCAGAATTCGCGGGCGGCGCGCAGCGGATCGGCGGCGCGCGTGGATCTTGGCGGCATGGTGCTTGCCGTCTCGTACACACCCGCTGGCCGCGCGGCAACCGGTGCCTCTGCGCAGCGCCGATCCGTCTCGGACGGCTCGCGAAAGGCAGCGAGCCCACCGACCCGGGGTACGTTGACATCGCCCGTGGCGCTGGAGATAAGACCCGGTCGACCGCAGCGGCGAGCCCTGCAGCGGCGACCCGATTCCTGACGATGTCCGACTACATTCCGGTACTGATCTCGCTGATCATCGGCGCCGTCATCGTCGGTGCGATGACCAACCTCAACCGGCTCCTCGGCCCGCGCCGTCCGAGCGAGATCAAGAGCCGCCCGTTCGAGTGCGGCAATGACCCCACCGGGCCGGGTTTCGGCCGCTTTTCGATCAAGTTCTACATGGTTGCCATCCTCTTCATCGTCTTCGATGTCGAGGTGGTGTTCATGTACCCGTGGGCCGTGATTTATCGGGACCTTGGCCTGTTCGGCTTCGTCGAGATGATGACCTTCGTCGCGATCCTGCTGGTCGGCTACGCGTACGCGTGGAAAAAAGGAGCGCTGGAATGGCGCTGACCGCCGTCGAGATCGCCGCGAAAGTGGCGGCCGCGGTGCCCGCCAGCGACGCCCGCGCCGTCGACGGGGCGCACATGCCGACGATCGAGGTCGGCTCGACCGAAATGCCCGACGTGCTCACCTTCCTGAGGGACGAGCCGGGGCTGCAGTGCCGCCTTTTCGTCGACGCCACCGCGGTCGACCGCGAGACGCCCCAGGGGCTGCTCCAGGTGGTCTACATCGTGCGCTCCAGCCTGGACTGGAGCCTGTTCGTCGTCGTCAAGACGATGCTCGACGTGGCCGACCCCGTGATGCCCACCAGCAGCGGCGTCTACAAGGGAGCCAACTGGGCCGAGCGCGAGATCTGGGACATGTTCGGCGTCGTCTTCGACGGCCATCCCGATCCTCGCCGCATCCTGATGTATCCCGAGTTCGTCGGGCACCCGCTTCGCAAGAGTTACCCGTACCAGAAGCGCCAGCCGCTGACGCCCGAGCGCGATCCGATCTCGGATCCGTGGCCGAAGCACAACTGAGCGACCGAGCCGCCCGGCAATGAGCACCGACGAATCCCGCAGGAACCTCGCCATGGCCGCCGACCCTCTGTCGGAGATCATGGAGCTGCAGATGGGCCCGTCGCATCCGGCCTGCCACGGCACCGTCAAGTTCGACCTGAGGCTGGACGGCGAGAACATCGTGTCGATGGACACGACGCTCGGCTACCTGCACCGCGGCTTCGAGAAAATGTGCGAGCAGGGCACCTGGACCCAGTGCATCCCGTACACCGACCGCCTCAACTACGCGTCGCCGAACATCAACAATTTCATTTTCTGCGACGGCGTCGAGCGGCTGTGCGGGATCGAGGCGCCCGAGCGCGCCCAGTACATCCGGCTGATCCTGTCGGAATGCTCGCGCATCGCCGACCACCTGACCTGCCTCGGCATGGCAGTGACGGAGCTCGGCGCGATCACCGCGGGCTTCTACATGAACGAAGCCCGCGAGCTGTTCTACAACCTCAATGCGCACGTCACCGGCGCGCGCGTGACCGTCAGCTACGGCCGTATCGGAGGCCTTACGCGGGACGTCCCGCCGAATTTCGAGCAGGAAGTGCGCGCGGCGATCAAGCGCACCGAGGAAGTGCTGCGCGACTGCGAGAAGCTGCTGGAGCGCAACCGCATCTTCGCCGATCGCATGGCCGGAATCGGCATCCTCACCCAGGAAGTCGCCCTGAGCTACGGTCTTACCGGCCCGCTGCTGCGCGCCACCGGCGTGTCGTACGACGTGCGCAAGGCCGCGCCGTACATGTTCTACGACCGCGTCGACTTCGAGGTCCCGATCGGGACCAAGGGCGACAACTTCGATCGCTTCTCGGTGCGATTCGAGGAGCTCAAGCAGTCGATCCGCATCATCGACCAGGCGTTCGGGCAGATGAAGCCGGGCCGCATCTGCATCGACGATCCTCGCTACGCGCTTCCCGACAAGAAGGACGTGTACGAGAACATCGAAGGCCTGATGAACCATTTCAAGATCATCATCGAGGGCGTGCGCGTGCCGGCCGGCGAGATCTACTTCTCGGGCGAAGGAGCCAACGGCGAACTGGGCTTCTACATCGTCAGCGACGGCAGCGGGCGGCCTTACCGCGTGCGCGTGCGGCCGCCGTGCTGGTACGGAATGGCGGCGCTCGAGGAGATGGTGCGCGGCCACATGGTCTCCGACCTCACGGCGATCTTCGGCCTGGTCAACATGATCGGAGGCGAGTGCGACCGCTAGGCGGTCGCACGTACAACCCATGTCGTCCCACGCCCACGAGCACGTCGCCGACACCGGCCCGGTCAACTTCAGCGCCGCGGCGATGAAGGAGTACGAGGCCATCCTGGCCCGCTATCCGGAGCGCCGCGCGGCGCTGATGCCGGTGCTGTGGCTCGCGCAGCGCGAGTTCGGCTGGATCAGCCCGTCGGCCCAGCATTACGTCTCCGGGCTGATGGACCTCCCGATGGCCTGGGTCGAGGGAGTCGTCAGCTTCTACACGATGTACTGGCGCCGCCCGATGGGCCGCTGCCACGTCGCCGTCTGCACGAACCTGTCGTGCTACCTGCGCGGCGCCGAGGAGATCTACGACGCCGTCTGCGAGCGCACCGGCGTGCGCGCGGGCGAAGTGTCGGCCGACGGCAAGTGGTCGGTCGAGAGGGCCGAGTGCCTCGGCTCCTGCGATACCGCGCCGATGCTGCAGGTCAGCAACGACGGCTACTTCGAGAACCTGACGGTCGAAAGCGTCTTGGCGCTGCTCGACCGGCTCGAGCGCGGCGAGAAGGCGTAGGCGATGTCGGACGCCATCCTCTTCGACTGGGTGATCCCCGGCCTCAAGTCCTTCATCGTGATCTTCATGGTGCTCAACCTCGCGGCGATGCTGCTGTGGATCGAGCGCAAGGGCAGCGCGCTGATCCAGAACCGCGTCGGCGCCAACCGCGCCGCGGTGTTCGGGATCCTCCCGATCAACCTCGGCTTCGTCAATACGCTGATCGCGGACCCGATGAAGCTGTTCACGAAGGAAGAGTTCGTGCCTGCCGGCGCCGACCGCTTCGTGCACGCGATCGCGCCGTTCCTCGCGCTGTTTCCCGCCGTCGTCACGATGGTCGCCGTGCCGTTCGGCGATTCGGTCCAGTTCATGGGCCACACCGTCGAGCTGCAGGCCGTGCGCCTGGACGTCGGCGTGCTCTACATCTCGGCCCTGATGGCGATGGGTGTCTACGGCGTCGCGCTTGCCGGCTGGTCGTCGAACAACCGCTGGGCGCTGCTCGGCAGCATCCGCGGCAGCGCGCAGATGATCAGCTACGAGCTGGCGATGGGCATCGCGCTCGTCAGCATGATTCTTCTCTTCGGCACCCTCGACATGCAGTCGATGGTGCGCCAGCAGGGCGGCCTGTTCCTCGGGGTGCTGCCGAACTGGGGCATTTTCTACCAGCCGGTCGCGTTCCTGATCATCTTCACGGCCGGCATCGCCGAGTCCAAGCGCGTTCCGTTCGACCTTCCCGAGTGCGAATCCGAGCTGATCGCCGGCTACTTCACGGAGTATTCGGGCGGCAAGCAGGCATCGTTCATGCTCTCCGATTTCGCCGAAGGCGTGATGGTTGCGGGTCTCGTCGTCACCATGTTCTTCGGCGGCTGGCAGGTCCCGTATCTTTCGAAAGAGGGTTTCGCGCTTCCCGGGATGCATCCTCTGGCGCTGCCGGCGCTGGCGATCACTTTGATGCAGGTCGGCTCGTTCATGGTGAAAGTCCTGTTCTTCTGCTGGCTGCAGATCCTGATCCGCTGGACCATTCCGCGCTTCCGCTATGACCAGCTCATGCGCCTCGGATGGAAGGGCATGATGCCGACGGCGATCCTCAACCTCATCGTCACCGCCCTGGTGATCCTGTTGCAAGAGGCTCACACGTGAGCCGTGTATGGAGGGGGGGCTCACACGTGAGCCGTGTATTGAGGGGGGGCTCATACGTGAGCCGTGTGTTGAGGGGGGCTCACACGTGAGCCGTTTAATGAGGGGGGCTCACACGTGAGCCCGATGCTGTTCTGGCCGATGGCCACCGCGTCGGTAATCTTCTCGCTGGCGGTGGTCCTCGCCAAGAGCCCCGTGCGAAGCGCGCTGGCCCTCGTCGGCGTGATGAGCCTGCTCGCCGTGTTCTTCGCGTTCCTGCAGGCGCACCTGCTGGCCGCGCTGCAGATCATCGTCTACGCGGGCGCCGTGATGGTTCTCTTCCTGTTCGTGATCACGCTGCTCAACCTCGAGAGCGACCATGGCGTGCGCGAGAAGCCCAAGCTGACGGCCATCGGCTTCGGCGCGGGTGCCGTCGTCGCGGCGGGGCTCGCGTTCGCGCTCGCCGGCATCGTCGCACCGGCGGCCCGCCACGGCGACCTGCCCGACGGCTTCGGCACGACGGTGATGCTCGCGCACCAGATGTTCAGCCGCTACCTCGTCGCGTTCGAGCTGACGTCCGTGCTGCTGCTGGTGGCGGTGGTCGGGGCCGTCGTGCTGGCCAAGCGTACCGCCGAAGAGAACGCGGAGGAGGTGACCGGCGCATGAGCGGCGAAGTCGGCCTCGTCCACTGGCTCGTGCTGAGCGCGATCCTGCTCGCCATCGGCGCCGTCGGCGTCGTCGTGCGCCGCAACGTGCTGATCATCTTCATGTCGGTCGAGCTGATGCTGAACGCGGCCAACCTCGCTTTCGTGGCGGCCGCCCGCAGCCTCGGCACGATGAACGGACAATCGATCGTGTTTTTCGTGATGACGGTCGCTGCCGCCGAAGCCGCGGTGGGCCTGGCGGTGATTCTTGCGCTGTTCCGCAACCGCCAGACAGTGGCAGCCGACGAGATCGCGCTGCTGAAGTGGTAGGCAGAGCCTAAGCGATGCACGCAGAAACGGTTTCGCAGGTGGCGCAGGCCGCGCCCTACCTCCGCTACATCCCGCTGGCGCCTCTACTGGGCGTGTTGTTCCACGTCGCTCTCGGCTACAGGCTCGGACGCACGGCCGTCGGCGTCGTCGCATGCGGATCGGTGCTGGCGAGCTTCGCGATGGCGACCTCGGCCTTCCTTGCCGTTTTCCACGGCCCTGCCGGCCTGGCGGTGGTCGATCCCGTCTATACGTGGCTGTCTTCCGGCAACTTCTCGGCGCAGGTCGCATTCCGTGTCGACGCGCTGTCGTCGGTGATGGTCATGATCGTCACCGGCGTCGGCCTGCTGATCCATGTCTACTCGACCGGCTACATGGGTCACGATGACGACTACGCGCGCTTCTTCGCGTACCTCAACCTGTTCATGGCGGCGATGCTCGTGCTGGTGCTGGCCGACAACCTGCCGCTGATGTTCGTCGGGTGGGAGGGGGTCGGGCTCTGCAGCTACCTGCTGATCGGATTCTGGTACACCGACCCCGCCAAGGCTTCGGCCGGCAAGAAGGCTTTCCTCGTCAACCGCATCGGTGACGCGGGCTTCATTCTCGGTGCGTTCACGATTTTCTGGGCCCTGGCCGATCTCGGTACGCCGTCGCTCGCGTTCGATGCGATCAACTCGGGGGCCGCGCATTTCGCTCCCGGTGTCGCGCTGGCCGCTGCGTTGCTGCTCTTCGTCGGAGCCACCGGAAAGTCGGCGCAGATTCCGCTGTACGTCTGGCTGCCGGACGCGATGGCAGGCCCCACTCCGGTCTCGGCACTGATCCACGCGGCGACGATGGTGACGGCCGGCGTCTACATGGTCGCGCGCCTGCACGGGCTCTTCGAGGCAGCCCCGGCGGCGATGGAGCTGATCGGGGGGATCGGCGCGGCCACGGCGCTGATGGCGGCAACCATCGGTGTCGCACAGACCGACATCAAGAAAGTGCTGGCGTACTCCACCGTTTCGCAGCTCGGCTACATGTTCCTCGCGCTCGGCTGCGGCGCCTTCGGCGCCGGCATCTTCCACGTGATGACGCACGCGTTCTTCAAGGCGCTGATGTTCCTCGGCGCCGGCAGCGTCATCCACGGCCTGCACGAGGAGCAGGACATCCGCCACATGGGCGGAGTGATGGAAAAGATGCCGGTCACGCACGCGACCTTCGCGATCGGCGTTCTGGCCATCTCGGGCGTGCCGGGTCTTGCCGGCTTCTTCTCGAAGGACGAAATCCTCGCCAGCGCGTTTGCGACCGGGCACACGGGCCTGTGGCTGTGCGGCGTCGTCGGCGCGATGGTCACGGCGTTCTACATGACGCGCCTCTACGTGCTGACGTTCCGCGGAGAGTTCCGCGGCAGCCACGAGACCTGGCACCACGCCCACGAGAGCCCGGCGTCGATGACGGTCCCTCTCATCATCCTCGCGGTGCTGTCGGTGGTCGGCGGTTACGTCGGTCTTCCGACGGTGCTCGGTGGCCACGACGCGTTCGCGAACTACCTCGCGCCGTCGGTCGGCCATCACGAGCTCCACATCGGCGAAGGCACCGAGCTTCTGCTGATGGCCGTGTCGGTCGGCGCAGCGTTCCTCGGCATCGGCGTCGCGTGGGTGCTGTATACGCGCGATCCGCGCGCCGACCGCGGACTTGCCCGCTCACTGCGCAGCGTCTACCCGCGCGTGCAGCGCGCTTACGACGTTGATGCGCTCTACGATACCGTCGTCGTGCAGCCGCTGATGCGCGGCAGCGACGCCCTGTGGAAGGACGTCGACGTCGCGATGATCGACGGTGCCGCCAACGGCACCGCGGCCGCGGCGATGGGCTTCGGCGGACTGCTCCGTCGCTGGTCGACCGGCAACGTGCAGCATTACATGCTGACGGTGCTGGTCGGCGTCGCCGTCGTCGTCTTCACGCTGACGCTGGCGAGGGGACTGTGATGACCCGCGGCCTCGTCACGCTGCTCGTGTTCGCGCCTACGGTGGCCGCACTGCTGGTCGCCATGGTGCCGCGTAGCGCCACGAAGCTGATGCAGATCCTCGCCGTCGTGCTGTCGCTGGTCCCGCTGGCGATCACCGGCCAGATCTGGCGCGCGTTCGATGCCGCCAACGGCGATTTCCAGCTCGTCGAGCGATTCGGGTGGCTTCCCGGCATCGGGGCCTCCTATTTCGTCGGCATCGACGGGATCTCGCTGCTGCTGATCGCGCTGACGGTGGTGCTTACCCCGCTCGTACTGCTGTCGTCGATGGATACGGTGCACCAGAAGATCAAGGGCTACCTCGTCTCGATGCTGATCCTCGAGACGACGATGCTCGGCGCGCTGGTCTCGCTCGACCTGCTGCTGTTCTACGTGTTCTGGGAGCTGATGCTGGTGCCGATGTTCCTGATCATCGGCGTCTGGGGCGGCGAGCGCCGCATGTACGCATCGATCAAGTTCCTGCTGTTCACGATGCTTGGTTCCCTGCCGATGCTGGCGGCGATCCTGTACGTGGTCTGGGCGCACACCCAGGCGGCCGGGACGCCGAGCTTCGCGATCACCGACCTGTACGGCACCGCGATGCCGACGACGAACGCGACGCTGTGTTTCCTCGCGTTCTTCCTCGCGTTCGCCGTCAAGGTGCCGATGTTCCCGCTGCACACGTGGCTGCCCGACGCGCACGTCGAGGCGCCCACCGGCGGCTCGGTGATCCTGGCCGGCGTGCTGCTGAAGATGGGCACTTACGGCTTCCTGCGCTTCGTGATCCCGCTGTTCCCGAACGTCATGGCGGCCTCCGCCGGATGGATCGGCGTGCTCGCGGTCATCGGCATCGTCTACGGCGCGCTGGTCGCGATGGTGCAGCCGGACATGAAGAAGCTCGTGGCGTACTCCTCGGTGAGCCACCTCGGCTTCGTGATGCTCGGAATCGTCTCGCTCAATTCGCAGGGCATGGAAGGCGCCGTCTACCAGATGCTCAACCACGGCGTTTCCACCGGCGCCCTGTTCCTCCTCGTCGGTGTCCTCTACGAGCGCCGCCACACGCGCCTGATCTCCGAGTACGGCGGCCTGTGGAAAACGCTGCCGGTCTACGCGACCTGCTTCATGGTGATCATGCTGTCGTCGATCGGCTTGCCCGGCCTCAACGGCTTCGTCGGCGAATTCCTGATCCTGCTCGGCGGCTTCCGTTTCGACCACGCACTGACCGCCGTCGCAGCCAGCGGCGTCGTTCTCGGGGCGGCGTACATGCTGTGGATGTACCAGCGCGTGATGTTCGGCGAGGTCACCAACGAGAAGAACCTCGCGATGAGCGACATGAGCCTGCGCGAGCTCGCCGTCGTTGTGCCTCTCATCGTCCTCGCCGTCGGCATGGGCGTCTATCCGAAGCCGTTCTTCGACATGATGCGGGCGTCGGTGGCCCACACGATCGCGCGGGTGCCGGCCTCGGCGATCGTCGCTGCCGGCCACGGGGTCGAGCTGCCCGGCGGTCTTAGCCTGCGCGGGATGGCCGTGCCTCACGCCGACTCCGGGGAGGCACGCTGAGATGCCGCAGGCACTGAACATCGGATCGATCCTGCCGATCCTGCCGCTGCTCGTCGGCAGCGTGTGGGCGATGCTCGTGCTGGTGGCCGAGATGTTCTCGTCCAGCCGCCGGTTTGCCGGCGTTGCATGGCTGTCGGTGATCGGTCTGGTCGGCGTCGCGGCGCTCGCGCTGCAGCCGGGACCGGCCGGCATCTACGTCGATGCGCTGGCCAACGACACCTACACGAGCTTCTTCACGGTGCTGACCTGCGCGATCGGCATCGGCTCGATGCTGCTGTCGATCGACTACCTGCCGGCCGCCGGCGTCCGCAAGGGTGAATACTACCCGCTGATGTTCTTCGCGGTGCTCGGCGTCATCGTGATGGCCGCCGCGACCGATCTCATCGTGATGTTCGTCGGCCTCGAGACGATGTCGATGGCCGTCTACGTCCTTGCGGGCATCCTTCGCAACGATGTGAGGTCGAACGAGGCTTCGCTCAAGTATTTCCTGCTGGGCGCGTTCGCCTCGGCGCTGCTGCTCTACGGGATTGCGACGCTGTTTGCGATGACGGGCTCGACCAATCTCGCGCAGGTGGCCGCCGCCATTTCGCGCCACGGCGTTGCACCGACCGACCACCTCGTGATGGTGCTCGGGGCAGGGCTCGTGCTGATCGGCCTCGGATTCAAGATCGCGGCCGTTCCCTTCCACCTGTGGGCGCCGGACGTCTACGAAGGCGCGCCTTCGTCGGTCACGGCATTCATGGCCACCGCGGTCAAGGCCGGTGGATTCGCGGCACTGATGCGCACGGCGGTCGTCGCGCTCGGCCCCCTGCACGCCGACCTGCAGATGGTCCTGTGGGCGGCCTCGGCAGTGACGATGACGGTCGGCAACCTCGTCGCGCTGCGCCAGCTGAGCCTCAAGCGCATGCTCGCGTACTCGTCGATCGCCCACACCGGCTACCTGCTGATGGGCGTCGTCGCGTGCACGCCGCAGGCCAGTGCCGCCGTGCTGTTCTACCTCGCGGGATACGCCGCGATGAATCTCGTTGCATTCGGCGTGCTGATCGCGATGGCGCGCGGCCCGCGCGATGGCGACCAGATTGCCGACTACGCAGGACTCGCACAGACCCGCCCGCTGCTGGCTGCCGCGATGACGATCTCGATGCTGTCGCTGACGGGCATGCCGCCGCTGGTCGGCTTCGTCGGAAAGCTCTACCTGTTCCAGACAGCGCTGCAGGCAGGTTACGTCGGGCTCGTCGTCATCGCGTGCTTCAACTCGGTGCTGTCGGCGGCGTACTACCTCGGCGTCGTTCGAACGATGTACTTCGAGCCTCCTTCGGCCGCGGCCGAGGTCGCGCCGGCGACCGGCGTCTACGCGGCGTTCGTCGTCGGCGTCTCGACGATCCTTACCGTCGTCCTTGGCATCGTGCCGGCGGCCGTGATCGGCGCGGCGACCCGGGCTTTCAAGGGCGTCCTGCTCGGCTGACGATTTCTTTGGAGGGGGGCGCCCGGAACGCCTTGGCATTTCCCGGCTTGCACGCTGGTATCCGATCGGATACCATCGGCGCATGACTCTCGCCGATCGTCAGACCGGGAGCCTGATGAGTTCCGCCCGCCGCCGCGCCGGCCTCACCCTGCGAAGCGCCGCCGCAAAGGCGGCAACCTCGCACGCCACGATCGCCGCCTACGAAGCCGGGCGCAAGTCTCCCACCCTTCCCACGTTGCTGCGCATCCTCGGCTCTTACGGCTTCGCGGCCAACATCGAGTTGTCGCTGCGCATCCGCGAGCGCGACGGCATTCCTCGCGGAGAGGAACTCGAGGAGGCTCTGGCGCTGGCCGAATCCTTCCCGGCGCGCGCGGGCAGGGCCCTCGCGTTCCCGAAGTTCCCGGCGCGTTGAGTTCCCTCGTTCGCAAGATCGTCGCGATCCATCGCGCGTTCGAGAAGGCAGCGCTTCCCCACGCCTTCGGTGGTGCGCTGGCTCTGGCCTGGTGCACCGAGCGAGCACGAGGCACCATCGATATCGACGTCAACGTCTTCGTCGATGCCGGCCACAGGCGCAGCGTAGTAGCGGCTCTGCCGCGCGGAGTTGCCCGCGACGAAACCCAATTTGCCGCACTCGAGCGCGACGGTCAGGTGCGTTTGTGGTGGGACCACACGCCAATCGATCTGTTTCTCGATACTACGCCGTTTCACCGCGAGGCTTTCGGTCGTTGTCGCGAGGAAAGCTTCGGCGGATCCGAGATCCCGTTCCTCTCCTGCCGCGACATCGCAGTCTTCAAGGCTTTCTTCAACCGGACCAGGGACTGGGCCGATCTCGAGGAAATGCAGACAGCCGGCACCCTCGAGGTCGAGAAAATCATCGGCGTTCTGGTCCAGTATCTCGGCGCGGACGATGAAAGGGTGAGCAAACTTGAAGCCCTGAGTCGACGCTGAGGCACGAACACCACGCGCTCCCTTCGGTGGACCAGCGCGCTTCGCCTTCGATTTTGGCGCGGATGGGTCCTTGCCGGGCCAAGGTGCGTGTAAAAAGTCACTTTCCTGCGATCGGGGTTTACCGATCCCGGGCAGTGTGGCAGAAGCACTCCGCACCGGCCGCACCTGGCGGCAGCGCAGCTTTGCCCGGGGAGGACACCATGGACCGTTTCCGTCCGATCGTGCCGGACCACGTCCTGCGCCGCTTCGCCGACGATCCGGATCTGGACGAGGACACGCGCGCAAACCTGCATCGCTCCATCGCGCTCGGGGCCCAGCTTCGCCGCATACGTACCGAGACTGCTCGGCTGACCCTGCTTGCCAGCCCCGCTCCCGAGCCGCGGCCATCGCGGCCCCCGGCGATCGAAGTCTTCTCGTGCAATCACCACACGACGCTTCCCGGCGCGCGCATCGAAGACCCTTCGTCCGCCGACGAAGCCGCGCGCCAGGCGTTCGTCGAAACCACCGGCGTCGCCGAATTCTACCGCAAGGTCTTCGGCCGCAACTCCGTCGACGGCGCAGGCATGGCGCTGCTGTCGTCGGTCCACTACGACCGCCGTTTCAACAACGCGTTCTGGAACGGCACGCAGATGGTCTACGGCGACGGCGACGGCCAGATCTTCGTCGATTTCACCAAGGCGAACGACGTGATCGCCCACGAGCTGACCCACGGCGTGACCGAGCACAGCCTTCGGCTCGGCTACAGCGACGAAGCCGGCGGCCTCAACGAGAGCATGTCGGACGTATTCGGATCGATGTTCCGCCAGTGGCAGGCGGGCCAGGACGCCGCCGGCGGTGACTGGCTGATCGGTCACGACATCCTCGGACCCAAGGCGCTCGCGCGCGGCTACACCTGCCTGCGCGACATGAGCGATCCGGCCGCGAAGCACTGCCTGTCGCCGCAGCCCGTCCACTACCGGCAGTACCGCAGCGGCATGGATCCTCACGACAGCAGCGGCATCCCGAACCGGGCCTTCGCGACGATCGCAAAAGCGGTCGGGGGACCGAGCTGGGATCCGGTCGGCAAACTCTGGTACGAGGCGTTGACGGGCTCCCGTGCGCATCCGACGATGTCGATGGCGCAGTTCGCCGGTGCGACGCGCGCGGCGGCGGCCCGCTTGTTTCCCGGCAATTCCTCGCTGCACGCGGCGGTGGATTCGGGATGGAAGGCGGTGGGTCTCTAGCTCGGCGCGCCGGCAAGTCCGTCGCACCGTTGAAAAAGCCGCAGTTGCACGAATGAAGAAGATCCAGGTCGAGCGTCTCGGCGGCGTTGCAGGATTCGGAACCCGCGCCGGTCATCTGAGGAGCCGCGGCGAAATCCATGAAGCGTCGCTCTGCGATGCCGACCGTGCGGCAGTCGATGCACTCTTCGAGAGCGCCGGTCAGGCGGCGCCGGCTCGCAGCGGGGCACGCGGGATCGACGAGCTGAGATACCGCCTCACGCGCGAAGGCCCGCGTGGCGACGAGAGCGTCGAAGCGAGCGAGTCCGCAGTGCCCCAGGTGCTGCGGGAATCCGTCAAGGACGAGATCGTCTGACTCGAAGCGCTCTACAGCAAACCGCCCCGCAATGAGCACGCCGGCGGCTGACCAACGTCAGGCGGCAGAGCTTGCCGGCTCGGCTGCCTGACGCAGGTGATCGCTGGATTTTCACTGGCACAGCGGCGGGCGGTTGCCGCACGTCGAGGCTGCGGCGTCGGATCGAATCGTATCCGCCTGGTCGCTCGTCATCAGGCCGAGCAGCCGCATGCGGAACACTTCGTCGCTGACGCAGCGCCGGTACTTGGAGTGGCTCGCCCACGGCTTGCCGTCCTCGTCTGCGTCGCAGGGACAGTGCTGCGCAACGCTGCAGCCGTCGCGATCGACGATGTCGCCGCTCGTCGTGCCGGAGCACACATCGCAGGCATCGCCGACGCCGTCGGAATCCGCGTCTGCAGACTGGCCGTCCGCGTTGGCGACCAGCGGGCAGTTGTCGTTGGCATTGAGCACGCCGTCGTTGTCCTTGTCGCTGTCGCAAGCGTCACCGAACGAATCGCCGTCGGTATTGCGCTGCCCGGGATTGGACGTGGACGGGCAATTGTCGCTCGCATCGGGCACTCCGTCGCCGTCGTTGTCTCCAGCGACCGGGGTGAGCACGCCGCAGCTGTTGGTGACGGCATCGTCGACGATCGTGTGCCTCTGGTCGCTCGTGATCAGGTCGTGGATCGCGAAATTGCGCGCCGCTTTCTTCACGCAGCGGATGTAGGCGTCGTGGTCGTGCCACAGCGTCTGGTCGTCGGGCCCGCTGCAGGGGCAGACCTGCGCGATGCTGCAACCGTGGCGGTTGACGACGTCGCCGCCCGGCGCGACCGGGCATTCGTCGCACGCGTCGCCGACGCCGTCGCCGTCCGAGTCGGTCTGGTCGACGTTGGCGTCTTTCGGGCAGTTGTCACTGGCGTTGGCGATCGTGTCGCCGTCCTTGTCGGAATCGCAACGATCCCCGATGTGGTCCCCATCGATGTCGCTCTGGTCCGGATTGAACTTGGTGGGACAGTTGTCGACGCTGTCGTCGACCCCGTCGCAGTCGCTGTCGACGGCCCACGCCCTGGGAGCGGCGGCCAGGGGAACCGTACACAGCGCAACAACGAACAGGGCGCTCGCAAAGAAGCCGCTGAGGTTTCGCATGATCTCTCCTTTCGCAGGCCAGCTCCGCAGGCCAGTTGCGCAGTCGACTCAGGGGAGCGACCTTTCCCGCTCCACGTTGGGCGCGCCTGAGAACCAATGACAAGAGGATGACGGGAGCGACCGATCGCAGGATGACACTTCGCGCTTCACGGCGAGACGCCCGGTAACGCATCGCGCAGCGCGAAGCTCCCCCGGTTGGGACCGCGCTGCAGGGAATTCGCAGACAGTGTTGCGTTGTCGGGCGCAGTCCTGTCCAGATGATTGCCGCGCGCGTCTCGCTCGAGGGGAGGCGACTGTCCGCACGCGTCGCTGCCGAAGGAGGCGAACATGTTCCTGCAGTCCGCAGCGTCCGGCACAGCCCTTGGCCTGCTGCTCCTCGTCGCCGGCGACGCATCCGCCGGATCATCGCCTTATCTCGGGCCAATTCCCTATCTCAGTGCCGCGGACAGTCCTTTCGACACGAAGACGTTCGGATTCTGCATCGAAACGTTCGAGGACGGCACGTTCGACGTTCCAGGCGCGTCGGGGGACGGCAGCGTCGTCGGGCCGAGCACGTTGACGGATTCCGTTGACGCCGACGACGGTTCGATCGACGGCTCCGGCCAGCAGGGGCATTCGTATTTCAACGGCGGTGGTACCATCACCATCACGTTCGACAGCAACCGCACCGGCGGTCTTCCGACCGAAGTCGGCATCGTCTGGACCGACGGCGGCCTCGCGGCCCCCGTTACATTCGAGGCATTCGGGCCGACCGGAACCAGCCTCGGACTGTACGGGCCTTTCGAGCACGCCGATCTCAGCAACAACGGCGAGACTGCCGAAGACCGTTTCTACGGCGTCACCGACGGCTCCGGCGTCTCCAAGATCGTGGTCTCCAATACGGGTGGTGGCATCGAGGTCGACCATCTCCAGCTCGATCGCTGCATCGTCTGCGGGGACACCAACTTCGACCTCGACGTGACGGCTTCGGATGCACTGTTCGCACTGAAGACCTCCGTCGGAAGCCAGACGTGCATGCTCTGCGTCTGCGATGCGAACGACAATGCGACGGTCTCGGTGAGTGATGCACTTGCGATCCTGCGAAAATCGGTCGGCATCGACGTCACGCTGAATTGTCCGAGCTGCTTCCTGTGAGCCAGCGGATTCGTCTCTGCATGCGATCCGCAGTAGCTGTGGCGCGTGCCGCAGCTTCTTCAACCGGGTGATGCGCTCGCGCGCGTTGCGCTCGAGGACCAGAACGGAATTCCTCGATTGGTCGACTCCTCGACCAGGATCGTCGTGTTCACGCGGGACATGAGCGGCGGCGAGATCGTCAAGCAGGCCTTTGCGGGCTTGCGAAGCGCGGCCCTCGAAGCGAACCATGTCGCGTGCGTCTGCGACGTCAGCGGCATGCCCTGGCTCGTCCGCTCGATGTTCGCGCTGCCGGGCCTGCGCAAGCGACTCTACCCGGTGATGCTCGATGAAAGCGGCGAAGCGACGCGCGCCTTTCCGTATCGCGAAGGCAAGGCATCCATTCTCGTCCTCGACTCCGGAATCATCGCATCGGTCGCGTATGCCGGGACGGGCGATGAGGTGACGGCGGCCCTTCGCCTCTGACGCGTCGATCCGGGCGTCCGCAGCGCCGACGTTTCCATCCTTGTCGGGCGGGCGGGATCGTCGCAGACTCCCGGCCGCCCGCTCGACGGCCGGCCCCCCGTATGAGACAAGGAAAGTCGCGGCGGCGACGATGAAGCTTCGTGAAGCAGCGCCGGCGCTTGCCGTTTTCGTCCTGGCTCTGGCCTATCTCCTGCTTCTTCGTCCGTACGGCTTCCAGCTCGAAGACGAGGGAACGCTGCTGTTCTGGTTCTCGCGGGTTGCCGACGGGCAGCGTCCGTACGTCGACTTTCACACCGGCTATACGCCGGGATTCTTTGCATTCGGCAGCACCGTCTTCGCGCTGTTCGGCGCGTCGGCCACCTCGCTGCGCGGCGTCCTTGCACTGATCAATGCGACGACGGCTGCCGGGCTCGCCGAGATCACGCGGCGTGTGGCGGGAGAGCGCTTCGCATGGATCGCGCCGCTCATCTGGCTGCTGTTCGTGCCGGTCTACCCCGGGGAGTTCGCAGCGTTCAACGTTCCGTATCCCACCTGGCCGGTGACGCTGGCCTGGGTAGTGCTCGCGCTGGCGATGCTGTCCTGGGTCGAGAGGCGACGCGCATCGACGCTGGTCGTTGCGGGAGCGGCGGCTGCGGCTATGATGTGGTTTCGTCCGAACTCCGGAGCGTTCGCGCTCGCGGCGGCAACGTGGATCGTCGCCGCCACTGCTGCGCGCCGCAGCGTTCTCGACCGTATCGCCGCGCCGCTTGCGGCGGCAGCGATGGCGCTCGGGGTCTGGTACACGTTCGAGTTCCGCGTTGCCGGCATGGACGCGTTCGTGCATCTGGTCCCGGCAATGGCCGTAGCGGTGCTGTGCGCCGGGCCCCTTTCTGCGCGGTTCTCCGACAACGATGCGCCCGGTGCGACGATTGCGATGGCGATGCTCGGCGCTGCGTTCCTTGCACCGACCTTGTCGTGGACCTTGCCGCTTCTGGCGGAGCTCGGGCGTGACCGGTTCCTCTACGAAGTGTTCCTGGTCGGTGCCGGCTACCAGTCGCTCTACTACAAACCGCATCCGGCTCCCGAGATCTATGCGCTTGCCGTCACGGCCGCGGCTCTCGCGTTCGCGATTGCCGGTCGCCTGGTGGCGGCGCGCAGGCTGAATCCGCTGGTCGCCATCGCGCTGTTTGGCGCGTGCGCGATCGGCGGCGGCGCGTGGCTGCTGCATTCCGAGGTCATGCCCGAGGGGTTCCTGCAGTCGGTTTCGCTGCAGCTGGAAAATGCGTCGTTCTGGCTCGCCATTGTCGCGAACTTCGGCGCGGTGTCGTGGCTTGCGCAAGTGTCCCGGCAAGCTTCCGGACAAGTGTCCCGAAAGCAACTCGCGCTTTCGTCGCGCGCACGGGCACTGGCGGTGCTCACTCCGCTGTCCGTCGCGATGTACCTGCAGATGTTCCCGCGCAGCGACTTCATGCACCAGGTGACGTCGGTCCCGCTTACGGCAGTCGTCGCGTGCGCGCTCCTGTGGCGAGTCGTCTCGTGGTGGGCCGGCGGCGATTGGCCGGAAGGATGGAACGGGCGAAACATCGTCGGAGGTGCTGCCGCTTGCGTCGCTGCATCCGTACTCGTCGTTGCAGCCGTCGAAAAAACCTGCGGTCCGCTGGAGGCGTGGTCATCGCAATCGCCATCCGGAACGATCTCGTCGCAGCTGGACGTACACGTGGAGGCCGCTGCCGGCGACGAGTTGCAGGCGATCGCGCAGACGGTCGATTTCCTGCGCCGCCACAGTGACGGCGGGGAAGCACTGTGGTCGTTTCCTGCAACCAGCGGCCTGCTGTTCGCTGCCGGTCGTCGCAACGCTGCGCCTCACGATTACTGGTATCCCGGCCGCCCCGACCACGCCGAGGAGGGGCGCGTTCTCGGCCTGCTTCGCGAAAAAAAGCCGCGCCTGGTCGTCACGCTCAATCGCGGATGGGATTTTTTCGCCGACTCGCCGCTGTGGTTCGAAGACCTGAGGGCGTGGACGGTTTTCCGCTACCGCCTGGTCGCGCGCTTCGGGCGCTACGATGTGCTCGCAAGGCGGGAGTTGCCGGGATTCGACGAGATCGCGACGAGCGCGCAGGGCGTCGGGGATTCGAAGACGGCCGAGGCCGAAGCGATCGAGCCCAACCTGGAGCGGCGCCGCCAGGCCGCGGCGCGCTGGATGGACGTGCTGACACCTGCGGACGCTGCGGCCGCGAGCCTTCCCTCGTCGCGCCGCGACTGCCTGCTGCTGCTGAGAGCGCTGCGCGACGGCGGAGATCTGCGCGCGGCGGCATGGGCAATCCAGGGCTACGAGTCTTCCGATCCGCGCGTCCGCAGCGAAGCGGTCGACGCGATGAACGCGATGGTGCGCGACGTACGCGCCCGGCGCAGGCGTTTCGCGAACGATTTCGACGGCTCGGCATGGAAGCCGTACGTCGCAGCGCTGACGGATGGCGCCAACACGCTGAAACGCAGCGAGGATGCTCGCGCATTCGCCGACGAGGTACTGGCGATCGCAGGCACACCGCAGGACCGCTGATCCTGCGGCAGGCCGTCGCGGCTCAGGCGTTGCGCACGAGCACGCCGCCGTCGACGACGAGCACCGCGCCGGTCACGAACGTCATCGCCGGAAGACAGAAGTTCAGCGTCGCGTGCGCGACCTCCTCGGGCTCGCCGTAGCGGCCGAGCACGGTGCGCCTTTTGGCGAAGACCGTCTTGTGCTCTTCGGGAATCGCGTCTGTCATTCCCGTGCGAATCGGCCCCGGCGCGACGCAATTGACGGTAATCCCTTCGCCGCCGAGCTCGACGGCAAGCGAGCGCGTAAGGCCGATCACCCCGTGCTTGGCTGCCGTGTACGCCGAGCCGAAGCGCGTGGCGCCGAATCCTTCGGTCGAGGCGATGTTGACGATGCGCGGCGACTGCGACTTTCGCAGGTGAGGCAGCGCGGCACGCACGACGCGAGTCTGGCCGGTGAGCAGCACGTCGAGCGATTTCGCCCACAGCTCTTCGTAGTCGTCCGCGTCGATCGGCGTCATCCAGACGATCCCCGCGTTGTTGACGACAATGTCGATGCCGCCGAAGTGACTGGCCGCTTCGGCGATCACGCGCCGGACGGCGTTGGTGTCGGTGACGCTCATGTCCCAGCCGCGGGCGCTGCCGCCGGCCTCGCGGATCTCGCCGACGACGGTCTCGACGCGGTCGGCGCCGAGGTCGGTGACGATGACGTGGGCACCCTCGTCGGCGAAAAGGTGCGCGGTCGCGCGACCCATGCCCGAGGCCGCACCCGTCACGAGCGCGACTTTTCCCTCGACCGAACGACTCAGCTTGGACAGGCGCTTGCCCATGGTTCCGGTTCCCTCCGCGCCCGCTCATAGCGCCGGAGCGCGGGACCTCCAAGCGCGGCACCGAGGTCGCAACGTTACCGCGTTGCCCCTACGTTCGGCCGCATGTCGCAGCAACGCCGCCGCGTGTACTCCGGAACTCCGTGGGAGCCCAAGGTCGCCTACTGCCGGGCCAGCAGGGCCGGCAATTTCATCGCGGTCTCCGGAACCGTGGCCGCAGGCGACGACGGCAAGCCGGTCGCGCCGGGCGATGCGTACGCGCAGACCCTCTTCGCGCTTCGCAAGATCGAGAAGGCACTCGAGGGCCTGGGCTCCTGCCTGGCCGACGTCGTGCGCACGCGCGTGTTCCTCGTCGACTTCGTGGATTTCGACGAATTTGCACGCGCGCACCGCGAGGTTTTCGCCGGCATCGATCCTGCCGCGACGGCCGTCCAGGTCTCGGCGCTGGTGGCACCGCAGTACGTCGTCGAGATCGAAGCCGACGCGGTCGTGACGGACGATCGTTAGCTTCGCTGCCGGAGCAGCCGTGGCCGCGCCGGCGTTCCGGCGATCGCACGCGCCCGCACGTGAGACGTGCACCACGCGCTGGCGGTCGCGAGCGCGACCGGGTAAAGGGCCACGCAGGCAATGTCGCTTCGAACGTCCATCCAGCGCCGCGTGACCAGTGTCCTGACCAGCGCGAAGACCCGTGACCTTCGTCGTCGCACTCTCGAAGGCGCGCGCAAGATCGGTGGCTCGCCGCACCGCGTCCACTATTTCCACCAAGTCGATGACCCGTACAGCCACCTCGCGTCGCAGCTCCTGGAGCCTCTCGTCGAGCGCTACGACATCGAGTTGCACACGCACCTGGTCGGCCCGCCGCCGGATTCGGCTGCTCCCGAGCGCGAAAAGCTCGTCGCGTGGTCGCGCGTGGATGCCGAACGCGTCGCCGAGGGCCGCGGAGGACTTTCGTTCCAGGACCCTGGAAACCAGCCGTCGCCCGATCTCGTTGCGAGGGCGACGCGGATCCTGGCGTCGACCAGCTCGTCGCGCGCATTTGCCGCGCTGGCGCCGCGTGTCGGCGAGGCGATGTGGGACGACGACATCGAAGCGCTCGGCGGCATGGCGCGCGACCAGAGCGGCGCGCCGAACAACGTTGCCGACGCAATCGGACGAGGCGACGCGCTGCGCGCGAAGTGCCATCACTACCTTGGCGCGATTTTCCACTATGCCGGCGAGAATTACTGGGGCGTCGATCGCCTGAGTCATCTCGAGCGCCGTCTCATCCACCTCGGCGCGAGCCGCCAGGTCTCGGCACCCCTTCTTGCGCCGCGCTACGACGTCAGCGACGAGCGCATCGATGCCGGCAGGCTCGGCCTCACGCTCGAAGTGTTCGTCTCGCTGCGCAGTCCGTACAGTTACATCTCGATGCCGCGCGCGTTCGATCTCGCGACGCGCGCCGGCATCGCAATGAAGCTGAGGCCGGTGCTTCCGATGGTCATGCGCGGGCTTCCGGTGCCCGCGAGCAAGCGCATGTACATCACGCTCGATACCAAGCGCGAAGCCGACGCGGTCGGCATGCCGTTCGGCCGCATCTGCGATCCGGTGGGCAAGCCGGTCGAGCGCGGGTTTTCCCTGTATCCGTTCGCCGTATCCAAGGGACGCGCCGGCGATTACCTGCTGTCGTTCTGTCGCGCGGTATTTGCCGAGGGCATCGATGCAGGAACGGACGAAGGGCTCCGTCACATCGTCGAGGCCGCGGGACTTTCGTGGAACGACGCGGCCCGCAATCGCGACATCGATGGATGGCGTCCCGAGCTCGAAGCAAACCGCGAAGACATGATGGCGATGGGACTGTGGGGAGTGCCGAGCTTTCGGCTGAGCGGCGCCGGCGCTTCAGACTTCTGCGTGTGGGGACAAGACAGGATCTGGATGGTCGAGGACGAAATCCGCCGAAGGGTGGACACCGCGCCTTCCTGACCGATCGGCCGCCCCCGAATGCTCCCGGAAAAGGCCAAAAAAAGCCGGGCAGCCATTGGGGGGAGATGGCTGCCCGGCGGGGTAGGACCGGAGGTCGCGGGTTAAGGGGGAGGGACCCTCCCGCGAGCCTTTCGTCCGGTTCCAAAGAACGGCATGCGGGGACACCGTTCTTTCGTGCCGGCGGTGGAAGATAAAGGAGGGGAAACTTCCACTCTTTCCGGCTTCGTGTACGTAGACGGCAGTGCCTCCCCTTCATTCGACGACCCCCTGGATTTTTTGCACCCACCTTCGCCGTCGGGCCTGTGGGCTGCTGTTTGTGGCGGGCCTCACGCTGGTGACGCCGGCCGGAGCCACCGACTTCACGCAATCGTCAGAAAAACGGCCGCAGCGCATCGTGTCGCTGGCGCCGGCGATCACCGAAACGCTGTTCGCACTCGGCCTCGGCTCCCGCGTCGTCGGCGTCTCGACGTACTGCGACTTCCCCGCGCAGGCGCGCGCACTTCCGAAGGTCGGCAGCTTCAGCGAGCCGGTCGCCGAAGCGATCGTCGCGCTGAAACCCGATCTCGTGCTGACGTCGCCTAGCCCCGGGAACGAGACGACGGTGCGCGCGATCCAGGCGACGGGCATCGAGGTCGAAGTCGTAAAGAGCGAGGGAGGAATTGCAGAGGCGAGGGCGGCGATGCTGGATGCGGCGCGGTTTGCGGGCGCCGAGGCGGCGGGCGCGGCTCTCGTCAGTCGCATCGACTCGCGTCTTTCCGCGGTGAAAACCGCGGCCCGTTCGCTGCCGCATCCGTCGGTTGCAGTCGTCATCGGTCGCGAGCCGCTCGTCCTTGCGGGGCCCGACAGTTATCTCGGCGAGCTCGTCGCGCTCGCCGGTGGCAGCAACATCGCAGAACCTGTCGGTGGGCGCTGGCCGAGGGTATCGATGGAATTTCTCGTCGCCGCCGCACCCGACGTGCTCGTCGACCTGGCCGCGGCGATGGGCGACGGCGACGGTCCGCAGGGCAGCAGTGATGCCGGCGGCCCGGCAGCAAAACATGGGTCGGGCGGATCGGGCACCGGGGCGGAAAAGGGCGCCGCTCCTGGCGGATCGGGCAAGGCGGCGGGGGGAAAGGCCGCAATTGCCGCCGGATCCGGCCCCGGACAGACGGACGGCCCCTGGGCGCGGCTGACGTCGATTCCGGCCGTTGCCAACGGCCGCATCGTGGCTCCCGACTCGGCCTTGATGCTCAGGCCCGGGCCGCGCCTGGCCGATGCCGCCGAGGCGCTGTTCGCGGCCCTGCACCCCGGGGCTTCCCTGCCGCGTCCGGCAATGGCCGAATAGGCGGACGTGGCAGCAATGGCGACTTCGCGACTGACCACGTCCCGGCTCCTGGCCGCGCTTGCGGCAACGGCTGCCGTCGCGCTGCTGGCCATCCTGGTCGCGTTGCGGATCGGCAGCGTGCCGCTGGATTTCGGCGCACTGCTGGCCGGGGATCCCGGTACCCGCACCATCTTCTTTGACCTGAGGCTTCCTCGCGTACTGCTGGCCGCGGTGGTCGGGGCGGCGCTGGCGGTCTCCGGAGCCGCGCTCCAGCCGACGCTGCGAAATCCGCTGGCCAGCCCCGAGATCATCGGTGTCTCCGGCGGCGCCGCGGTTTCGGCGGTGCTCGCGCTGGCATTCCTGCCCGAAGGAGCGCTCGGGGCCGGACTCGTCCCCGTCGTCGCGTTCGCCGGCGCGACGGCCTCGAGCCTCATCGTCTACCAGCTCGCCCACGTTCGCGGGCGCCTCGATCCGTACACGCAGGTGCTCATCGGAGTCACGTTCAACACGTTCGCGGCTGCTCTGATCCTGCTCGTGCACGCGCTCGTCGACCTGCGCCGTTCTCACTCGATCGTGTTCTGGATGATGGGAGGCATCTCGAGCGAGCCGTACCCGGTCGTCGCGCTGGCCGCGCTGCTGGTGATCGCGGCAACGGCGGTGCTCGTGCGCGATGCGCGCTCGCTGGACCTGCTCGCGCTCGGCGACGAAGCCGCGCGCGCTCTCGGCACCGATGCCGACGCGGTGCGGCGCCGCGTGTTTCTCGCTTCGTCGCTTCTCGTCGGTGCGGTCGTTTCGCTTTGCGGCATCATTACGTTTGCCGGGCTCGTCGTGCCTCACGTGCTGCGTCGCATCGTCGGCAGCGACAACCGCCTGCTCGTGCCGGCGTCGTTCTTCGGCGGCGCTGCATTCCTCGTCGCATGTGATGCGCTCGCGCGCTGGATCGCTGCGCCGGCCGAGCTTCCGGTCGGCGCGATCACGGCACTGGCCGGTGCGCCGTTCTTCGTCTACCTGCTGAGGCGCGGCCGCTCGCGGCAAGGAGCGCTGGCATGAGCGGCGGTCTTCGTTTCGCTCGCGTTGCGTTTCGCCACGATGGCGCCGTACCGGGCCGAGGAGGAATTCTCGAGGACATCGACCTCGTCGTCCAGCCCGGGCGGACGCTGGCGATCGTCGGCCCCAACGGCTCCGGCAAGACGACGCTGCTTCGCCTGGCCGCCGGCGAGCTGGTGGCAGAACGCGGAACGATCGAGATCTGCGGACTGGATCCGGCAAGGGCGCCGCGCCGCGAGCTTGCGCGCCGCGTGGCCGTCGTCGCAGCCCATGCGCCGGTCGGCTTCGGCTACACGGTCGAGGAAATCGTGCTGATGGGAAGGGCGCCGTGGGTCGAGGGGTATCGCCTCGAGTCTGCGGAGGACCTGCGAGTCGCGCACGAAGCGATGGACGCGCTCGACGTCACGCACCTGGCAGGTCGGGTCTTCGACAGTCTCTCCAGCGGAGAGCGCCAGAGGGCATCGGTCGCCCGCGCCCTTGCGCAGCAGCCCGAGCTCGTCCTGCTCGACGAGCCGGCCGCCTTCCTCGACATCAAGCACCAGGTGGAGCTTTACGACGTGCTGCTGTCACGAAGCCGCACGACTGGCATGACGGTCGTCTCGGTGCTCCACGACCTCAACCTGGCGGCTCTGTACTTCGACGAAGTCGCGATGATCGGCGGCGGCAGGATTTTCGTGCAGGGAGCGCCCGACGACGTCATCACGTACGCGAACGTGCGCGCAGTGTTCGACACCGACGTCTACGTCGACCGCAACCACTTGACGGGACATCTGAACGTGCTGCCGCTGCCGCGCGGCCTCGTCGCGCGCGAAGCTTCGAGCGATGCATCTCCTGCTGCGCCGGCGCGCAAGGAATCGACGCCGTGAGCGCGAGCGAGCTGCTGTTCCACGGTCTGGCGGCTGCGGCACTGGCGTGTGCGCTCGCGACGATCGCATTGCGCAAGCCCGGGTGGATCGCGCGGGCGCTTCTTGCCGGCCAGGTCGCGACATCGGCCCTGATGGCGCTGGCCGGTGCGCGCCTGCCGGCTGCTTGTTCGGCTGCGTGCGCGATCGCGCTGGCCGCATGGGTGTGGCGCAACGGTACGGACAACGCGGCGGAGGCGGATGCTGCCGACGACAGCGCGCCGCGGCGCAGCGAACCGGAAAACGCGACGAACGCAGCCGAGATACAGACCGCGCCTCGAAGCGGCGTCCTGCGCGCCGTGCCGATGGTCATCGCGCTTGCGGCCTTGTTGCTGCGATCGCTGCTGATGGCGAACTGGCCGCGCGCTGCACTGGTGCCGTCGCAGCTCGCGGCGCGAGCGCCCGGTCTGCCGCCGGTAGGTATCGGCCACTACCTCGTCGTTGCGATGCTGCTCGTGTGCGCGGGCCTGCTCTGCGGGATGACGAGGCGCAGCGCGCTTGGTGCCTGCGCTGCGGCGTCGTGGATGGCCACAGGCTCGGCCCTTGCGATCGCCGCGGCATCGTCGATGGTGATCGGCCGCGGCCAGGGGCCGATGCTCGCGACGTTCGCCGTGCTGTTCGCATCGATGCCGGCGCTCGTCGCGGCGGTTCTCATTGCCGAAGGCCGCGTGATCGCGCCGGCCGGTGCCTCTTCCGGTCGCATCGCCGATGGGTTCTCTGCAGTGGCCGCTGCGGTCACTCTCGCGTTGCTCGCGGGGCTTACGTGATCGGCTGGCTTCCCGAGAACGCGCATCCGTGGATTGCCGAGGCCACGACGGCGGCGGGGAGCATCGTGCTGCTCGCGATGTCGCGCGTCGGCTCTCTCGAGCGCAAGGCCGGGGACGTCGCGCTGCTGGTCGTTGCGATGTCTGCCCTGGCTTCGGTGATCGCGCTCGATGCGCCGCAGGGATACGTCCTCGAGCGCGTCACGGTGGCCGATCCGTTCGCGGGATTTTTCCGCTTCGTGCTGGCGATGTGCGCGCTGGCAACCACGTGGCTCTCGACGCGTTCGCGCGAGGGGACCGGTCCGGCCGCCGCGCTGTCGTGGTCGCTGTTGCTCGTCGCGCTGCTCGGCATGGACCTGATGGTCAGCTCGATCAGCATCCTTTCGGCGTGGTGCGGCTTCGCGATAAGCGGCCTTGCGAGCGCGCTCTGGATTGCGTCCAGGCACGAAGGCAGCGGCGGCGAGCATCCGGCACTGCCGCTGCTCGTGCAGTCGGCGATCGGATGCGCGCTGCTTCTGGCCGGATTCACGCTGCTGTTCGCGCTTACCGGAGCGAGCGATTTTCCCGGCATCGGCTCGCACCGCTCCGTTGCGCTGGCTGCACCGGGCGGCGCCGCGGTGTGGTACGTCGCCGCCGTGCTGGTGCTCGCGGCGCTCGGGCAGCGCATCGGCGCTGCACCGCTGCACGCCTGGCGCGTCGATGCGGCCGGGACGTCGTCGATCGCGGCGGCCGCATGGCTGGAGATTGCGTCCTCCATCGCGGCCCTGGCCCTGCTCACGCGTGTGCTGCGCTTTGCGCTTTGCAGCGGCGTTTCTCCGGAGGGTGCGTGGGCAGTGTCTCCTCTCGAGCGCTGGCCGGACCTTCTTTCGGTGCTGGCGATGCTGGCGATGGTGGTCGGCAATTTCGGTGCGCTGCGGGCCGCGGATCTGCGGCGCATGACCGCATACCTTGCCACTGCCCAGGCCGGTGCGCTGCTGATGGGCCTGGTTTCGCTCAGCGACGATGCGCTTCGTGCCTGCCTGTTCCACGCGGTTGCCTTTGCGCTGTCGCTGGCAGGAATGCTCGCGGTGCTCGCGCCGGTGGTCGAGCAGGCGGGATCCAGCGATTTCGAGGCGCTGCGGGGCCTTGCGCGCAGGCGAGGTGGCGCACGATGGAGCGCGGCCGCGCTCGCGTGTTTCGTGCTTTCGCTGGCCGCGGTGCCTCCGTTTGGCGGGTTCTCCGGCAAAGTGGCGCTGATCACCGCGGCCTACGGCGGCGGTCGCAGCGTTCTCGTTGCAGCCTCGGCGCTGGCGAGCGTGCTCGCGCTGCTGCTTGGCGTCCGCATCCTGGCCACCCTTCTCGACCGACCCGCCGATCCGGACGAGCCTGTCCATGTCGATTTCGAGGCGGCCCTGCTGGCCGGCCTGCTGCTGGCCGGCACCATCGTCATCGGAATGCTGCCCGAGGCGCTCGCGTCGTTCGCGTCGCGATCGGTGGTGTTCTTCGGCGGATGAGGCAGACTGACACGATTCCGGGATGAGGTGACTTAGTGAACTACCGACGACAGGGGCTCTCCCTCGTGGCCGCCACCGCAATGTCCGTTCTGGTGCTGTCCTGCGGCCCCAGCGACAAGATCCAGACGGTCTCGTTCGTGCTGACCGCCCCTGCGCACATCAGCGGAGTCGATCTGGTCATCGCTTACGACAATGGCAGGTTCATCCCGCCGGACGGCGGGTGCAGGGCCGGCGGCGCAGTGAGTAGCGCATCCGACGCGACTCTCTCGGTCGCGGTCGGCCTCGACGACTCGGTCGTGCAGACCACGACCACTTCAACGTCCTCGTCCTCGTCCTCCATGCCGCCGCAGACGACGACGACAACGCATCCGACGACCACGACGCACACCACGACCACGACCGTGGCCACGAACGGGACATGCGGGAACGCGAAAATTGACCGTCTCTCGACGACCATATGCTGTGAAGACGTCGGCACGCCCGTGGGGCAGTGCAGCGATGGCAACACAGTCAAGGGGGAAGAGTGCGACGACGGCAACACTGAAAATGGAGACGGTTGCGATCACTGTTGCCAGATCGAAACGCCGGAATTTTCCTCGGTGGATAATGGGGTGAGCGCCCTCCGGATTCACATCGTCGATGGTGGCGGGATCGCCTCGGGCACGACGCTGGCGGTTTGCAAGTTCCAGGGCGACATCTCGGGGGCCAATCTGCAGATCACGGCGACCAAGTGCCAGTTTCCGGACGGCAAGGTCTGCGCGCCCGAGATCATTTCTGTGACAACTGTCACGACGACCACGACCACGACAAGCTCCACGTCGTCGACGACGACAACGACGACGCCCGGGCAGACGACGACGACTTGATGCGCCGCTGCTGCGGCGAAATTCGTTTCTAGGCGCGCCTGCGCGCGTGCTCGTCGAGCACGTCGGCGAAGGTGCGCGCAAACGTGTGCGTGTCGCCGGGCCATCGCGCCGAGACATAGCTGCCGTCGCGCACGACGAAGGCGGCCGACGGATCGTCGAAGCAGTCGCGGCTCATGCCGCTGGTCTTTCGTCGATGCTCCGGGTCGTCGGCGGCAACGTCGAGGAAATGTCGCGGGCTGACCAGCGCCCTCGTCACTTCCGACTGCACGCTGCGGTAGCCCGCGGTCTCCCCGGCATTTTCGGTGTACGTGCGGTAGTACGACGGATCCCAGAAGCGCGTGAAGCGCGCGATGCTCCAGCCCGCTTTTTCCAGCGACCAGGTAAGCGCCGTCGTCCTTCGCCCGTGCAGTACGGACCTTCCGGTGGCGGGATCGATGCTGCGCGCAGCCAGCACGACGCCGTGACAGATCGCTGCCACCGGCTTGTCTGCCGCAAAAAACGCGACGACCAGGCGCTGGAGGATCTCGCTTTCGAGGTACTCGCGCATGCCGCGGGCGCGATGCCCGCCGGGCAGCAGCAGGCCGTCGAAACCTTCGACACGCACGTCGTCCCAGCGAAGCGGGCAGCGATATGCCGTATCGGCGATCATCTCGTCGTACGCCGCACGTCCTGCGGGATCGGCACGCAGCAGCGCGCCGACGAGCTTGATGCGCGACAATCCCGGAACCTGGCTCCACGGGTCGAGCCCTTCGCCGGTGACCATGATGTCGTCGGCGACGGCCGGCCTGGCATCGGGCGTCGCGAACGCGACGTGGTGCCCGAGGCGACGCAGGACGTTCCAGCTCACCGCGGCTTCGGTCGGGTCGAAGTCGCGGCTCGGCAGCGGAATGAGAACGCGGGGCATCAGGCGCCCGTGATGATCTCGACCCTGTAGCCGGTCACCGTCGTCACCAGCTCCATGAACGCATCGAAGCTGACCGGCTTGCTGATGAAGGAGCTGCCGCCGAGCTCGTACGTCTGGTGCACGTCTTCTTCGGCGCGCGACGTGGTCAGCACGAAGACCGGAATGTCGCGGAAGACCGGATCTGCCTTGATTTCGGCGAGGCACTCGCGGCCGTCCTTCTTCGGCATGTTGAGATCGAGCAGGATCAATCCCGGCCGCGGTGACGTCCAGGGCTCGGCGAACTTCCCCTGGCGGCGAAGGTAGTCCATCACTTCCTCGCCGTTCTTGACGAAGCGAAGCTCGTTGGCGAGGCGCCGGTCCTCGAATGTTTCACGGGTGAGCATCTGGTCTTCGTCGTCGTCGTCGGCGACGAGGATGACGATGGGCTGGCGATCGACGTTCAAAGGGCGTCTCCTTCGATTCGAGGCGGGCGGGAGAACGAAGAACCACGCATCCGGGCGGCGCCGAAGCGCTTCCCGGTCCTCCGAACGCCGCGGCTATTACCACATGAGCGTACGTGAGGGTAGAAGACCGGGGTCGGCAGCACGAGGTACGGCAGGCAAGCCGCAGCCGCCGCCGTCCAGAATCCCCGGGGCAGCCGCCGAAGGAAGGAACCGATGCTCGAAGGGATCCGGGTCGTCGAGATGGGGGTCTGGGTGGCCGGGCCGGCCGTAGGCGGGATCCTGGCCGACTGGGGCGCCGACGTCGTCAAGGTCGAGTCGCCGGCCGGCGACCCGATGCGCGGCTTTTTCCGCGCCTCGATCGGCAGCGAGATACCCCACAACCCGCCGTTCGACCTCGACAACCGGGGCAAGAGGAGCATCGTCCTCGACCTCCGGACCGACGCTGCCCGCGCCGCGCTCGAGAAGATCCTGGCCGGCGCCGACGTCTTCGTCTCCAACATGAGGCCGGCTGCCCTGGCCCGCCTCGGACTCGCGCACGACGATCTGATGGTCCGCCATCCCCGACTCATCGTTGCCAGCATCACGGGCTACGGGCTGGAGGGCGAGGAGTCGGACAGGGCAGGCTACGACATCGGTGCGTTCTGGGCGCGATCGGGGGTGGCGGATTTGTTCCGCACCCCGAACCAGCCGCCGCTGGCGCTGCGCGGCGGGTTCGGTGACCACATCACCGGCATCTCGACCGTCGCCGGCATTCTCGGAGCGCTGATCGAACGGGGCCGCACCGGACGCGGTCGCCTCGTCGAGACCTCGCTACTTCGCACTGGGATGTACTGTATCGGCTGGGACCTCGGCATCCAGCTCGTCTACGACAAGCTGCGCGGCACTCCGGCCCGCACCGAAAACGACAACCCGATGGTCAATTGCTACCAGGCCTCCGACGGATCGTGGTTCTGGCTGATCGGGCTGGAAGGCGACCGCCACTTCCCGCTGCTGTGCAACGCGATGCAGCGCAAGGAGCTTGCCGTCGTTCCTCGATTCGCGACACCGGTGGACAGGCGCATCAACCGCCGCGAGCTGATCGCGCTGCTCGACGGCATCCTCGGCGGCAAGACGCGCGAGGAGTGGGCCGAAAGATTCGATCGCGAAGGCGTGTGGTGGGTGCCGGTGCAGTCGGCCGCCGAAGCGGTGCGCGATCCGCAGGCGCTCGCCAATGGGGCGATCTGCGAAGTGGACGGAGAAGGCGGACGTGACGCGTACCGCGCGATCGCCTCTCCGGTCGGTTTTCGCGACCAGGGGCACAGGACTCCGCCTTCGCACCTGCGCGCGGTGCCTGCTCTCGGCGCCGATACTCGCGAAGTGCTGCGCGAAGCAGGTCTTTCGGACACCGAAATCGACGCGCTCGGCCGTTCGTAACGACATCGATCACGACCGGTCCCTGGGAATAGCGCTGCGCGCCTCGGGAAAAGCGCCGCGTCCTCGGGAATCGTGCTGCGTGCCGCGGGAACAGCGCTGCGCGCGCCGGTGATGGCGCTGCGCGCCTCGGCGCGCTAACCTTGCGGTGGATGTGGTGGTGGTGGAGCAGGGGGCGGCCCGGGGCCGCGTCTTTCGCGAGCGCGCGTCGCTGCGTGCCTGTTCTTTTATTTCTCGTCGCGTCGTGTTCCGCGACGCAGCCACCGGCGCGCATCGACGACGCCTGCTCGATCTTTCGCGAGAAGAAGGAATGGTACGTCGAAGCGGAGCGCGCGCGCGAACGCTGGGGAGTACCGATCCCGATCCAGCTCGCGTTCATCCGCCAGGAGTCTTCGTTCGACGGTGACGCGCGTCCTGCGCGGCATTTCTTTCTCGGCTTCATTCCGGGTTCGCGTCCATCCAACGCGCGCGGCTATGCGCAGGCGCTGCAATCGACGTGGGACGAGTATCGCCGCGCCACGGGCAGCCACGGCGCCGACCGCGACGAATTCGGCGACGCGGTCGACTTCATCGGGTGGTACAACGCGCGCAGCGCCGAGGTCTGCGGAATTCCCAAGGACGACGCATACCGCCTCTACCTCGCGTATCACGAAGGACCGATCGGCTATCAGCGCGGGACCCACCGCGACAAGGCGTGGCTGCTCGTCACCGCGCGGCGAGTGGCCGGACGCGCGGCGCGCTACCAGACCCAGCTCACCAACTGCGAAGACGAGCTGAAGCCGAAGAAGCGCGGCTGGCTGTTCTGACGAATCCGGGACCGCCACGCACGTTCGTGTGATCCCTTTCGGAAAGCGGCACTCGGCGCGGGGACACACGCACCTGTGCCGGATTTTTGCTCCCGTTTCCGTCGCGGGCCGTGGCTGCCTATACTCGCGCCGCTGAGACGACGCCGCGGCGCTCCCCTTCCGGTGGTGCCGCTTTTCTCGCGAGTCGAGCTGGAAATCTATGGCACCATCTTTGGTCCAGACCATCCAGAACCAGGTCGTTACGTTTCTGATCGGCATGCCCGATGCCGTCGTCACGGTGCTGGCGGGGCGTCCCGAAGTGCGCGACGGACAGACTCTCGACCCCCAGCTCCAGCTTCTGCTGCGGTTGATGGCTGCCGCCGGATTGCCGCGGCTGGAAACGATGAGCGCGCCGGATGCGCGGCAACTGTTCCGCGATTCGGCAAGGCTGCTGGCTTGCGAAGCGGCGCCGCTCGCGCGGGTGTTCGACCGCTCGCTGCCCGGACCTCACGGCGACATTCCGGTGCGCGTTTACGTGCCGACTTCCGGCACGTCGCCGCAACCGGTGCTCCTCTACTACCATGGCGGGGGATGGACGATCGGCGACCTCGACACGCACGACAGCGTTGCACGGTCGTTCGCCGCCTTGTCCGACTGCATCGTCGTGTCCGTCGACTATCGTCTCGGGCCCGAGCATCGCCTTCCGGCGGCCTTCGACGATGCGCTGGCGGCGTTCACGTGGGTGGCCACCCATGCAGCCGAGATCGGCGGTGATCCGACGCGGCTTGCGGTCGGCGGCGACAGTGCCGGAGGCAACCTTGCAGCTGCCGTTTCGCAGTACACGGTCGCGAGCGGAACGCGCGCACCGGACTTCCAGCTGTTGATCTATCCCGTCACCGATCTCGGCGCGGAGACCGAGTCCTACGAAACCTTCGCCGAGGGTTTCTACCTGACGCGCGGCGCGATGCGCTGGTTCCGCGCGAACTATCTCGGTGAGGCGGGCACGGGCAAGGACTGGCGCTGCTCGCCGCTGCGGGCCGAGAGCGTGGCGGGGCTGCCGCCGACGTTCCTGATGACGGCCGGTTTCGACGTGCTGCGCGACGAAGGCAAAGCCTACGCGGCCAGGCTGATGGAAGCGGGAGTCGACGTCGACTACCGCAACTACGAAAGCCTGATCCACGGCTTCATCTCGATGACCGGTGTCGTGCGCGAGGCGCGTCGTGCCTTCGACGATGCGGCTGCGGCGCTTCGCACCGGCCTCGGCGTGGACCACTGATCGATGACGGATCTCGAAGGGTTTCGCGCCGACGCGCGCTCCTGGCTCGCGCGCAGCTGCCCCGCTTCGCTCCTCGGTCGTGCGACGACTCCGTTCGACGGCTGCTGGGGCGGGCGGCACTACGCGTGGACGCCCGACGAGAAGCTGTGGCTGGAGCGCATGCTCGAGCGCGGCTGGACCGCGCCGTCGTGGCCGGTCGAGTATGGCGGCGCCGGTCTCGATGACGATCATGCGCGCATCATCCGCCACGAGATGGCCGCCGCGAGGATTCCGCCTCCACTGGTCGGCTTCGGGCTGACGATGATCGGGCCGGCGCTGCTCGCGTTCGGAAGCGAGCAGCAGAAGCGCGAGCACCTTGCGCCGATCACGTCGGGACGCGTCCGCTGGTGCCAGGGTTACAGCGAGCCGGGCGCCGGCAGCGATCTTGCCGGTCTTCGCACCGCGGCGGTGCGCGACGGCGATGAGTTCGTCGTCAACGGGCAGAAATGCTGGACCTCGCACGCCGACGAGTCCGACTGGATGTTCCTGCTGGCACGCACCGATCCGGGCGCGAAGAAACAGGCGGGAATCAGCTTCTTCCTGTTCGATCTTGCGACGCCGGGAGTCACCATCCGGCCTACGATGCTGATCAGCGGGAAGTCGCCGTTCTGCGAAACCTTTCTCGACGGCGTGCGCGTCGCGTCGCGAAACCTCGTCGGCGGGCTGAACAACGGATGGACCGTCGGCAAGGCGGTGCTCGAATTCGAGCGGTCCACGCATGGCGAAGTGTTCAGCACGGCGGGTGACGGCGAGCCCGCACTGGTGGCGGCGGCGCGGCGCCACGTCGGCATGAGCGAGGGACGCATCGGCTCGGCCGCCGTGCGCAGCGATGTCGCACAGAGCGAGATGGATCGTCGCTGTTTCGAGCTGCTCATCCAGCGCTACCGCGACGAAAGAAAGCCGGGCGACAAGCCCGGTGCGGAAAGCTCGCTGCTCAAGTGGTACGCCTCCGAATTCAACATGCGCCGCAACCACCTGATGACGGCGATCGCGGGGCCCGAAGCGCTGGGCTGGGACGGCGACAGCTTCGATGCCGCGGAGCTCGAGAAGACGCGCGACTGGCTGCGCTCGCGCGGCAACTCGATCGAAGGCGGCACCAGCGAGATCCAGCTAGGCGTCATCGCCAAGCGAATGCTCGCGTTGCCGGACTGAAGCTATGCCACAGTCGTAATGGGGTCAGGCACCAGAGGAATGGGGTCAGGCACCAGGGGAATGGGGTCAGGCACCAGGGGAATGGTGCCTGACCCCAGCTAGATCCGCTTCAGCGTTGCCAGCGCCTCGTCGATGTGGCGCGTGGCCTGCATCTGGGAATCGAAGACGTGCTGCACGACTCCGGCCTTGTCGATGACGTACGTCACGCGGCCCGGCAGGATCCACAGCGTGGCCGGCACGCCGTAAGCCTTGCGCAGCGCATTGCCTTCGTCGGCGAGCAGCGTGAACGGCAGACGATGGTGCTCGGCGAACGACTTGTGCTTGGCGACCGAGTCCCCGCTGACCCCGATCACCTCGGCGCCGGCCGAGACGAAATCCTCGTACGAATCGCGAAAACTGCACGCTTCCTTCGTGCAGCCCGGTGTCTCGTCCTTCGGGTAGAAGTACAGCACGACGGCCTTTTTCCCGCGGAATTCGCCAAGCGAGACCGGCTTGCCGTTCTGGTCGCGCAGGTTGAACTCGGGCGCCTTGTCTCCGACAGCGATGCTCATGGGTATTCTCCGAGGCGGGATCAGGCCTTGGTGGCGCTGCCCCAGTAAGTGTAGGTCAGTGGTCGCGGACCCGGCAGGTACATCGTGTCGAGGTCGCGAAGGGCGAGGCCCGCCCGCTCGAGCATTTCGGGGACGTTGCGGTTGACGTTGCAGCCGCCGGAGATCTTTCCCCAGACACCGTTGATGCGGTCCTGCCATTTGCGCACGGTCGGATCCGGAGCCGCACCGTGCTCGCTGAAGTACATCGACGCCCCCGGCTTCATCACGCGTCGCATCTCGAGCAGCGCCGAGTGGACGTCGGGGATCGTGCACATCGTGTAGGTGATCACGATGTTGTCGACGCTGTCGTCGGCAAGCGGAATCGTCTCGCTCGACAGCGACAGCCAGTCGACCTCGATGCCGGCCTCGTCCGCGCGGCGCCTGGCCATGACCTGCAATTCCGGCGAAGGGTCCAGGCCCAGCACTTTCTCGACCTTGGTCTTGTCGTAGAAGGACAGGTTCAGGCCCGATCCGATTCCGATTTCGAGCACGCGGCCGCTCGCAAGCGGCACGACCTTGGCGCGCTGGCGCATGATGGGCCGCTGGCGCATTGCGAAATCCAGCAGGCGAGGCAGCACGTAGCGGTCGTAAAGGCCCATCGGCAATCACTCATGTCTGCGAAGCTTCGTTCTGGCAAGCGGGGTTGGACCCGTCCAGAGGAGCTCACTCAGGAGCGTGAATGGGCCCGGTGCGGCTGATTGTTACGCATGGGCGCGCTGAGGCGAGGGCGGGGTCAGGCACCAGTTTCCCGACAGGGCTGGTGCCTATTCGGCTGGTGCCTGACCCCATTACAACAATGGCATAGTGGCTGTCCCCAACTCCCCCAACTCAGTGCTTTGCGGTTACCTGGACGCACTGCTGGAAGGTCGGGCGATTGATCCACGGCATGCCGGGCACGGTGGCCAGTCCGAATGGACGGAACTCGATCTCCTCTCCGGCGGAATCCACGGTCCATGTCGAGGGATCGGACGATGAGAACTGCGTCGTCAGGTCGTTGACCGCCGCCTGCAGGCTGTTGACCAGCGCCGTGCGACAGCCGGCCTGGGTGCCGTCGGCGCAGTGCAGCACCTCGTACGGCGCGCCGACGCTCTGGCCGAGCGCCATCCTCAGCACCTTCTTGAGGATGCCGTAGTAGCCGTCCTGGTAGGCGGAGCCGATCGCGCCCGGCTTGTTGTCGAACTCGAGCGGAATGTCCGAGTAGAACGACGAAAGCTGGGGTCCCACGGTCTGGTCGATCATGTGCGGGAACCATGCGTCCATGATCGCGACGGCGTGGTCGTTGTCGTAAACGCCGTTGTGATCGCGGTCGCGTCGCTGCGTGCCCGCCGTCACCCAGTCATTGAGAAGCGTCAGCTCCGGGGCCAGTGAAGGCTCGCTGCCGATGATCTGCAATGCGTACGGCAGCACCTGCTCGCCGCGCAGGTCGGTGAAGCCGGCGTTGCCCATCGCTTCGACGACGTTGCCCGGTGTCACCGGGCCGCCGGCCAGTGCCGCGGTGATCTGCGTATTGAGCATGGCCGAGCGGTACGTCGAGGTGTAACCGAAATTGCTGTCCGAGGAGCGCCAGCCGTGAGCCGGCTTGTTGTTCCACGACGTCGCGTAGCCCTTGGCAGGATTGAGCTCCTGCGGATGCTGGGCCGTGGTGATGAAGCCTTTCCATTCCCACTGGCCCGTTCCCCAGCTCGGCTTGTCGTAGTCGACGCCGTCGGCCCGGATCGGAAGCAGTCCGGAGTGGAAATAGAACAGGTCGTCCTGGTTGACGTAGAGCCAGTTGAAGCTGCCCGGAGCCTTGCTGATCGACTTGAGGAAGCTCTTGGCCGTCGGCGTGTTCTTGTTGATCTTCTGGAACGCGAGCGCGTTCTCGCCTTCACGCTCGAAGCTGGCCCTCTGGTGTACCAGCGCGATCGGCTGACCGCCGACCGTTGCGCGGGCGAACACGTTTCCGTGTCGGGTCCGCTGCACGACCGCCTGCACGTTGTCGGGGTGGCTGCTGCAGAACGTCGGATCGGCCGAGCCGCCGCCGGCGCACCACGTGTCGGTCCTCTGCGTCATCGCCGTGCAGGTGCCGTTGAACATGTAGCTCGTCGAGCTGGTCGTCGGCGGCGAGTGGTCAAGGTTGCACAGCAGCTCGGCGCGCACGTCGGTGTCATCCGAGCCGCCGGCGGTTGCGGTGAACGCGTAGTTGAGGCCGCGCCCGAGCACGACGTACGGCGAACCGATCGGCGCGACGCCGCGGGTCTTCAGGCCGCCGGAGTCGACGCTGAACTCGTAGAGCAGCTCGGGAATGAGGTAGGACGTCTGCGGTCCACCGACGAGGATCGGGTGTCCGCCGACCGCCTTGGCAGCGGTGACGGCGAGGAAGTTGCTCATCGACGGCTGCGTGGCGTGCTTCAGCAACGCGGCCACCTGCGAAGTGGAAGGAGAGCGCGCCGAAGGAATGGCGCCGACCACTTCGACTGCCGGATGCTGCACCTCGCTGCCCGTGTCGGGAACGGCGACGGCATTGGGATCGATCGTTCCCTGCGTCATGTACTGGAACGGAAGGTCGGTCGTCACCGGTGCGTCGGGATCGTCGAGGCTGCGAAGGTCGCGGTACAGCGCGGCGCCCTGCGAGGCCCCGAGGGAAGTCTGCAGCTCGCCGAGCAGCGCGACGTCGTGGTCCTCGGCGCCGCCGCCGGCGCCGAACAGGTATTCGAGGAATACCGCGACGGCCAGCACGTCGGTCTTCTTGAATTCCTGCACCGGAAGCTCGTCGAGCGCCCCGTATTCGACCGGGGGCTGGATCTGTCCGAGGTTCACCTTGAGGATGAACGCGTTGATGCCGGCGACGAAGTTGGTGATGTCGCTGTCGGTGCGCTTGCCCAGGCCGCCGTTGTTGGCGAGCATCGCATCGTACTGGTCCTGGAAATCCGCCTCGTCGTACCCGGCGAACGCGTAGACGCCGCGATCCTCGTCGATCAGCGCCGGGTCGTATCCGACGAACTCGGAGATGCGGCCGCGACCGGCGTGACGCGCGACGTCCATCGAGAACAGGCGATCGGCAGCCGAAGCCCAGCCGATTCCGTACATCACGTCGGCGCGATTGCTGGCCTGGATGTTCGGAACTCCGAAATCGTCGCGCGTGATGGACAGGCCCGGCAGCGTCGGCTTCGGAGAGTCGGGAGGATTTCCCGACGGCGTGAGGGGAGCGGGCTTGAAATAGCTCGTCAGGTGGTCGTCGGTGATTCCGGGCGCCGCGTATGTCAGCGCTGCGTAAATCGGAGTCTGGTCGTTGAAGTTCGCCGGCACCGTGCCGTCGTTGAGGAACGCAAGCGCCTCGCCGGTCGTCATGTAGCCGTTGTTGCCCGGCGGCAGGATGTTCAGGAACAGGCCGTTGTCGTCGGCGGATGCGACGACCGCGGCAGCCATGGCGAGCACGGCCGCAACGGGTGCGGCAAGTCGAAGTGTTTTCACGTTGGTCCCTCCCCAGGGATGGTCTGGCAGCTGGCCCCGGTTATACGACCGCGCGCCGCTACATCCAATCCGGAATCAGAACCGGCCCCGTTCAGGTCACGCCGGCATCCAGTTGCCGTGGAATCCGAACGGGATGCGGCAGGGCAGGTGGATTTCGGCCACCGAAGGCCCCGCGAAGTCCCGGGCATCGAGGATCACGAGATCGGACCGGTCGGTTGCTGCGTCGTAGACGTATGCGAGCAGCCAGCCGGCGTCCTCTTCGCCGGAGGACGGATCGGGCGCGAACACCGCCTCGCCGGGAAACCGCGAAGAACCGAAGTCGTGCTCGACCGAGACGCCGCCGGCAAGATCGTACTTGAGCAGCGACGTTGCGGCGGAGTCGCGCGACGAGAGGTTGCGCACCGCATAGCCGTAGCGGTGCTTCGAGCCGCACAGCCGGTCGTCGATGCGCGGGAACTCGATCGGCCGGTCGTCGAGCGCCGATTCGGTGACACTGCCGCGCCCGAGATCGATTTCCCAGCGATGAAGATACGCAAGATCGAAGCGGGCCGTGCCCTCGCGCCACAGCTCCGGATAGCGCGCGACGTCGATCGTGATGCGGTCGCCGGTTTCGAACGCGTTCATCGGATGAAAAACGTAACAGGGGGCGACGTCGAACCAGCGCACGGCGCCGCTGTCGTCGCCGCGCTTCATCACGCCGATGCGCGCGCCGTAGGCGTCGTCCCAGCGGTACGGCATCTGGCCGCGCATCGCGCGCTCGAAATCGAAGACCACCGGCAGGTCCATGAACAGCACGTGGCCCGACGTGATCGCGAAGTCGTGCATCATCGTCGGTCCCGGCACGTCGATCGGCACGCTTCGCACGAGCGCGCCGCTCGCGTCCGTGCAGTGGTACGTGAGGAACGGCGAAAACCAGTTGTAGTCGAAGAAGTGCATCTCGCCGGTCTGCGGACAGATCTTCGGATGCGCGGTCATGCCGGTTGTCAGGCGGCCTCCGAAGTCAAAGTTCCCGACGGTTTCCAGGCCCGGCGAGATCTCCCACGGCCTCGTCGTTTCTGCGAGTGCGAGGATGCGGCCGGCGTGACGAACGATATTGGTGTTGGCCGGCCCCGCGGCCAGGTCGCGGCTTCCGTCTGCCTGGACGACTCGCGCGCGGTCGGTGAGCTGCTTCGTGCGAATCCAGCGGTTCCGGTACCAGAGTGCCTTTCCGCTCTCGAGGGCAACTCCGTGCAGCATGCCGTCGCCGAAGAACCAGTGGGGCGGCGTCGTGCCCTTCGGATTCGGGCCGTTTCGAAGATAGGTGCCCACGAGCGCCGTCGGGATCGCGCCGTCGACGCTGAGAGACGTCGAACTCGTTTCGGTCTCGACCGGCGCGTAGTTGCCGCGAAGGAAGAACGGGAGTTTTTCCAGGCTGGCGGAGGTTTCTTCCGCAACGGTTGCCGTGCTCATGCCCGGATCCTGCTGCGGTCGGCTGCCGGCGTCAACGACTCCGACTGGCGGCAGAGGCGCCCCCCGGCATAGTCTTGGGCGCCGCCATGCCGTCGTTTTCGCTCCACGCTCGCGCCCCTCTCGCGCTCGTCCTGCTGATCGGCTGCGGCCACGGCGCGCCGACCGCTCCTCCCGCCGCCAGCGCCCAGGGTTTCGCCGAC
Source organism: Candidatus Binatia bacterium (assembly GCA_036493895.1). NCBI lineage: Bacteria > Candidatus Binatota > Binatia (SeqCode) > Binatia bacterium. Next base: position 112,064 of record DASXOZ010000072.1, read on the forward strand.
CAGCTCGCCGAGTTTCCCCGCAAGGTGATCGAAGCCGCTCCCGGCGTGCACGTCGCCGTCGGCTACGGGCTCGCCAACTCGGTGCTGATCACCGGCGAAGGCGCCAACGTCATCGTCGATACGATGGAAAGCGCCGAAGCTGCGGCGCCCGTGCGCGATGAATTTCGCAAGATCAGTACGGCGCCGGTCGCGGCGATCGTCTACACGCACAACCACGCCGACCACATCTTCGGAGCCGGCGTGATGGCCGGCAGCGACCACCCCGAAGTGATCGCGCACGCGAGCTTCGCGCCGGAGCTGCGCCGCATCATCACCGCGACGCGCGAGATCACGTACAAGCGCGCGATGCGCCAGTTCGGGACTCTTCTTGCCGACGCCGACCGTATCCACTGCGGAGTGGGGCCGAAGCTCGTGAGCGACGCGACGACGACGCTGTCGTTCCTGCCTCCGACGAAGACTTTCGACGGCGAGAGCCTCGATCTCACGATTGCCGGCATCCACATGCTGCTGCTGCACGTTCCCGGCGAGACTCCGGACCACATCGCCGTGTGGCTGCCCGAAAAACGCGTGCTTCTTTGCGGCGACGACTACTATCACTCGTTCCCGAATCTCTACGCGATCCGAGGCACTCCGTACCGCGACGTGCTGGGCTGGGTTGCCAGCATCGACCGCATGCGCGCGCTTCGTCCGGCGGTGCTCGTGCCCGGCCATACGCTGCCGGTCAGCGGCGAGGCCGAGATCCAGGCCCGCCTCGGCGACTATCGTGATGCGATCCAGTTCGTCCACGACCAGACGCTGCACGCGATGAACGACGGGCAAACCGCCGACGACATCGCGTCAACGCTGCGCCTGCCGTCGTCGCTGGCGGCAAAGCCGTGGCTTGCCGAGCGCTACGGCCGCGTGGACTGGTCGGTGCGCGCGATCTTCGACGGGTATCTCGGATGGTTCTCCGGCGATGCGGCCGATCTTTCGCCGCTGACCCGGCGCGAGCGCGCCGACCGAATGGCGGCAATGGCCGGCGGAAGCGACAAGCTGAGGGACCAGGCCAGCGCCGCGCTCGAGCGCGGCGACGCGCGGTGGGCGCTGGAGTTGTCGGGCGACCTTGCGGCGCTCGGCGAATTCACCACCGTCGCGCGAAGCATCCGCGCCGCGGCGCTGCGCCTTCTCGCGCAATCCGAGCCGAGCGCCAACGGTCGCAACTACGAACTGACCGAAGCGCTGGAAGCCGAAGAAAAAGTCACCGTCGAAGCTCCCGATCCCTCGCGCACTCCCGAATCGCTGATCGCTGCCATTCCCGTCGGCGATTTTCTTCGCGCAATGACCGTGCGGCTCGACGCGGCCAAGGCCGAAGGCAAGAGCTACTCGGTGGGCCTGGTCTTTCCCGACATCGGTGAAAAGTGGGGAATGCGCGTGCACAACTCGGTGGCCGAGCTCGTCGCGCAGGTTCCCGACGATGCGACGATGACGGTGACTTGCGACTCGAAAGTCTGGAAGGAAATCCTGACGCGCCGCCGCAACGCCACCGCCGCCTTCGCCAGCGGCGCGGTAAGCGTCGACCGCAATCGCCTCGAGCTCGTCCGCTTCCTGTTCCTGTTTCGATGAGCCGAGTTGGGGTCAGGCACCAGAGTGCCGGTGCCTGTCCCCGATCCGCATAGGGCGGCGCAGCCGCCCGCGAATTGGCAGCCGCGCTTGACCATCGGCGCCGCCCGACGAGAATCTCCCGTCATGTCTGGCTGCGACCCATCCGGCGGCGAGCGC
>DASXOZ010000073.1 GCA_036493895.1 Candidatus Binatia bacterium
CCTAAGCGACCGCGAACACCTCGCTGGCCGGCCCGCCGAACGCCGAAGAAATCGCCAGGTATGCCCGGCTCGGCCCGGCGCTGGTCGCCGAGATCGGCAAAGTCCTGGTCGGCCAGGAGACGATGGTCACGCGCCTGCTGACCGGTCTTCTTGCCGGAGGTCACGTCCTGCTCGAAGGAATGCCGGGCCTGGCCAAGACGCTGGTGGTGCGCTGCCTGGCCGGCGCGATCGACACCGGCTTCTCTCGCATCCAGTTCACACCCGACATGCTGCCGGCCGACGTCATCGGCACCGAGATCTTCAATCCGAGAGAAGGCAGCTATTCGATCAAGAAGGGCCCGATCTTCTCGAACCTCGTGCTGGCCGACGAGATCAACCGCGCACCGGCCAAGGTGCAGGCGGCGCTTCTCGAAGCGATGCAGGAGAGGCAGGGCACCATCGGCGGGCATACCTACCGCATGGACGAGCCGTTCCTGGTGCTGGCCACCCAGAACCCGATCGAGCAGTAAGGCACCTACCCGCTGCCCGAAGCGCAGGTGGACCGTTTCATGATGAAGGTGCGCGTCGGCTATCCGTCGCGCGACGAGGAGAGAAAAATCCTCGACCGCATCGGAGTGGCTGCCGCCGAGCCTCACGTCAGCCGCGTCGCGACGCCCGCCGACATCGCGGGTGCGCAGGCAGCCGTCGGACAGGTCTTCGTCGATGACAAGGTGCGTGATTACATCGTCGACCTGGTGCGCGCCACGCGCGATCCCAAGGGAGCCGGCGCTCCGGACCTGACGGGAATGATCGAATACGGCGCGAGCCCGCGCGCCTCGCTGTGGCTGCTGCGCGGCGCAAGGGCGCACGCATTCCTGCAGGGGCGCACGTACGTGACCCCCCACGACGTCAAGTCGCTCGCACCCGACGTGCTGCGCCACCGCATCAGCCTCACGTACGAAGCCGAAGCCGAGGGACGCAGCACCGACCAGGTGATCGGCCGCATCCTCGACACGGTGCTGGTGCCGTGAACGACGCCTGCTGAACGACGCGCGATGATCCTTCGTCCTTTCTCTTCGATGGCGTGATGGACGCTTCCGAGATCATTCGCCGGGTGCGCGAGATCCAGGTGCGCACCGGACGGCACGTCGCCGACGTGCTGGCCGGCGAGTACGTCTCCGTGTTCAAGGGCGGGGGTGTCGAGTTCGAGGAAGTGCGCCCGTACGTGCCGGGCGACGACGTGCGCTCGATCGACTGGAACGTGACGGCGCGCACCGGCGAGCCGTTCGTCAAGCGCTACGTGGAAGAGAGGCAGCTCACGCTGCTGCTCATGGCGGACGTCTCGGCCTCCCAGGATTTCGGCTCGACGACGCGCTCCAAGCGCGAAGCGGCGGCCGAGCTTTGCGCGTTGCTCGCGTTCTCGGCGATCCGCAACGACGACAAGGTCGGCCTGGTGCTGTTCCACGGCGGCGTCGAGCAGTACATTCCGCCGCGCAAGGGCCAGAAACACGCGCTGCGCGTCGTGCGCGAAGTGCTCGCGCACGGCGAGGTCGACGACGGCCACGACCGCGCCACCGGTTCCCGTCTCGCCATTGCAGTGCCACCGCGCAAGGAGCCGGGCGGCAACGAAGTGCCGCAGGCCTCGAGCTCCCGCATGGCCAGCGGCCTGGTCGAAGCCGCCGAGCGTCGCGCCGCTTCGGGCGGCGCCCTGTCGCGACTGCGCTCGGTCGTGCGAAGGCTCGCCCCCGCGCGGCGCACGATGCGTACTGCCCGGGAAGCGACCGACATCGATCGCGCGATGCGCTTTGCGATGTCGGTGACGCGGCGCCGGGCCGTCTGCTTCGTCGTCAGCGATTTTCTCGACGAAGGTTTCGAGCACGCGCTGATGACGGCCAACCAGAAGCACGACGTCATCGCGGTGCTCGTGACCGACCGGCGCGAGCTCGAAACGGCCGACGCCGGCCTGGTCGCGATGCGCGAGGCCGAAACCGGCCGAACCGTGCTCTGCGACACCGGTTCTGCCGCGTTTCGCCAGTACGCCAACGAGACGGCGCAGGACCGCGTTACCTCTCTCGAAAAAAGGCTGCGGCGAAGCGGCATCGATTTCATCCACATCGACGCGGCCGGCTCCATCGTCGAGCCGATCGTGCGGTTCTTCCGCATGCGCGAACGCAGGAAGATGCGGTGATGCGCGTGCGCCGGCAGTGGATCCCCGCGGCAGTGGTCGCGCTGCTGCTCGGCTGGACGTCTTGCGCTCTTGCGGCCGACGTCGTCGATACCAGCAAGCCGGATGCGGGGGCCGCCGCCGACGCCATCAAGCCGAACTTCATCGAGAAAACGACCGAGTCCGGGCCCGTCAAGGCACGGGTGCGCCTGGAGCCGGTGGCGCCCGTGATCGGCGACACCGTGACCCTCACCGTCGAAGTGACGGCCGCCGACGGCATCGCGCTGGAAATGCCCGAGTTCGGGCAATCGCTCGACCGCTTCTCGGTGCGCGAGTTCGTGCCGAAGCAGACAGTCGATGCCAGCGGCAACCAGGTCTCGACCCAGCGCTACGTGCTCGAACCTCCGCTTTCGGGACCTCAGTCCATCCCGCCGCTCCTGATCGAGTTCGTCGACCACCGGCCCGGCCAGCGGGCTGCGCCCGACGGCGAACAGTCGTACGAGCTCATCACCGAGCGCATCCCCTTCGAAGTTTCCTCCGTCGTGCCCGCCGGCGCAGGCGCAGACCTGAAGCCCGCGCGCGGCCACCTCTCTGCGCTGCGCGGACCGCAGGATCTGTGGCCGTGGCTGCTCGCGCTCGTGGTTCTCGCGGCGATTGCTGCGCCGCTTCTGTGGCGGCGTTTTGCCGCCGCGCGCGCCCGCGTGCGGCGACGCAGCGCGTGGGAGATCGCAAGGTCGCGGCTCGATACCCTCGCCTCACGCCAGCGCCCGACCGAAGCGGAAGAGATCGACACGTTCTTCGTCGAGCTGTCGGCGCTCATCCGACGCTATCTCGAGGATCGCTTCGAGCTGCGTGCCCCCGAGCTGACGACCGAGGAATTCCTGCAGGTCGCGAGCGCATCGCCCGACCTCGGCCAGGCCCACCAGGGCTTCCTGCTCGACTTCCTGCGCCGCGCCGACATGGTCAAGTTCGCGCGCTTCATCCCGTCGACCGACGAGATCGAATCGGCACTGGCCGCTGCCTCGAGCTTCCTCGACGAAACGCACCAGGCCGACGAGCAGGACCAGAATCCTCCGGTCGCCGCCGCGGGAGTGGCCAATGCCTGGCGTTGAGCTGCGCGACCCCTTCCTGCTTGGCCTCGCGCTGCTGGCGCCGGTCGTTTACGCGCTGGCATCGCGGCTTCCGTCGGTCGTCACGGTCTCGACGCTCTCGCACTTCCACGGTGCGCCCCGTTCCTTGCGCTCGCGCCTTTCGAAGCTTCCCGCGCTGCTGCTCGCCGTCGCGACGTTGCTGCTGGCCGTCGCGCTTGCCGGCCCGCGCACCGGCGACACGACGAACTACGTGCATCGCGAAGGCATTGCGATCGTCATGGCCGTCGACCGCTCGGGCTCGATGAACGCTCGCGATTTCGTCGCCGGCGATGCGAGCGTGAGCCGTCTCGATGCCGTCAAGCGCGTGTTCCACGAGTTCGTCGAAGGCGGGAAGGGCGACGAGAAGGGACGACCGGACGACCTCATCGGGCTCGTCGTGTTCGGCACTTACGCCGACGGCGTCTGCCCCCTGACGCTCGATCACGCCAACCTGATGCAGATCCTCGACGACGTGAAGATCGCGAGCGAGGCCTCGGAAGCATCGACGGCGCTCGGCGAAGGCCTCGGCCTCGCCATCGAGAGGCTTCGCGAGTCGAAAGCCAAGTCGAAGGTCGTGATCCTGCTGACCGACGGCGTCAGCAACGCCGGCGACCTCGATCCGATGCAGGCGGCCAAGCTTGCCGCCGACAACGGCATCAAGGTCTACACCATTGCCGCAGGCAGCAAGGGCCTGGCGCCAATCCCGGTCGTCGGCGCGGACGGGCGCGAGTACCTGCGCCGCGTCTACGTCGACGTCGACGAGGAGACGATGCGCCGCATTGCCGACGCCACCGGCGGCCGCTACTTCCACGCGCGCGACGCCGACAAGCTGACCGAAATCTACAAGGAGATCGACAAGCTCGAGCGCAGCGACATCACCGAGGTGCGCTACCTCCAGTACCGCGAGCATTTCGGGCCCCTGGTCGAGGCCGCCGCCGCGCTGACGATGCTCGCCGCGCTCGCATCGGCGACGCTGCTGAGGAGGTTGCCGTGAGCGACTTCCGCTTCGCCGAGCCGGCATGGGCTTTCCTGCTGTGGGGCGTCGTCGCGTTCACGGCGCTGCTGCTATGGCTCGATGCCCGCTCCGGTTCGGCGATGTCGCGGTTTCTTTCGCCGCTGATGCAATCGCGCCTGGCCGAGACGCCGTCGCGCACGAGGCGGCGCACCTCGATCGTGCTCGTCGGCGCGTCGCTGGCGATGGCGGTCGTCGCGCTGATGCGGCCGCAGTGGGGCGCGCACCTGATCTCGACTCCGCGCATGGGCGCCGAGATCATGGTCTGCCTAGACGTCTCCAATTCGATGCTCGCCGAGGACGTCGCGCCCAACCGCCTCGAGCGCGCCAAGGCCGAGCTTCGAGACCTCCTGACATATCTGCGCGGCGACAGCGTCGGGCTGATCGCATTCGCCGGACGAGCGAGCGTGCTCGCGCCGATCACGCCGGATTTTTCGTTCTTCCGCCTCGTGCTCGATTCGGCCGGGCCGCACAGCGTGTCGCGAGGCGGGACCAGGCTCGAAGAGCCGATCCGCAAGGCCGTTGCCGGATTTGCTGCGGGTGCCTCGGTTTCGCGCTCGATTCTTCTGATCACCGACGGGGAGGACCACGATTCGTTCCCGCTGGAGGCCGCCAAGGATGCGGCCGAGCGCGGGATCAAGATCCTCGCGATCGGCTTCGGCGACGAAAAAGGCAGCCCGATCGAGATCACCGATCCGAAGACGGGCGCCAGGCGCACTCTCAAGGATTCCAACGGCCAGGAAGTGATCAGCCGCCTCGACGGCGAGACGCTGCGAAAGATCGCGCTTGCCACCGGCGGCGCCTACATCCCCGCAGGCACCGGCGTCCTCGACCTGCAGTCGATCTACGAGACGTACATCGCCGGACTGACGCGCGGAGAGCTGGACGGCCAGAGCCGCACGATCCGCAACGAAGCGTACCAGTGGGCAGTGCTTGCGTCGTTGCTGCTTCTGTTCGCGTCAGTGCTCGTCGGCTCGGGTCGGGCAAGCGGGCGCAGGGCGCGGGCTGCCGCCGCGGGCGCATCCGTTGCGATCGTCCTCGCGCTCGCGCTCGTCTCCGCTGCGCGGGCCGACGATGCCGCGCCGGCCGCGGCGGAGGGCAGCGCGGCGCCCGCAGCCTCGGAAGATGCAGCGGACGCGACGACTCCGCAGGCGGCGGAAGCGGCGAAAGCCGCGCCTCCGGCTGCGCCGGCCCCACCGGCCAAGCCTCCGCGCGCGACGTTCAACGACGGCGTCGACCAGATGGCCGCCGGCGATTTCGACGCCGCCGAGAAGCAGCTCGAGGATGCAAGGTCGCGCGCCCAGTTCGACGGCGTGCTGCGCCGCGACGCGACCTACGACCTCGGCATCCTCGATTCGCGGCGCGCCGACGCGAAGGTCGACTCCAGTCCCGAGGACGCCCTTGCCGCGCTCGAGCGCTCGGCTTCCTGGTTCCGCGAAACCGTCACGCTCGATCCCAAGGACAACGATGCCAGGCAGAACCTCGAGCTGGTGCTGCGGCGCTCGCTGGTGCTTGCCGACGCGATCGCGCGCAAGAAGGAAAAATCGCTGCTCGACGACATCAACGTGCTGATGGAAGAACAGCGGGCGCTGCTGACTTCGCTTCGCAAAGCCGTGCAGGACCAGGCCGGAGACAATTCCACGACAAGTCCTGCGGGGGGGGACGTCGAGAAGGACCGCCAGGCCTTCCGTGAGCTGGCCACGCGCCAGCTCGCGCTTTCGTCGAAAGCCGAAGACGTCTCCGATCGCGCCGTGCGCGAGCAGGCGCTGATCCAGAACAAGCCGCCCGAACAACAAAAACCCGAAGAAACCCTGAAAGCCGCACAGCTCGACGGCGCGCTCGAATCGCTGCACCAGGCCCGGGAACAGATGGGTCAGGCGCGGGGCCGCCTTCGCCGCCTCGAAGGACCCGGCGCCTACCGCGCCGCTTCGACGACGCTGACGGATCTCAAGCGCGCACGCGACCGCCTGCTCGATCCGGTCAAGGTGCTCGACATCCTCGTCGGCGATGCGACCGAGCTGTCGCGCCTGACCGGCGTCAAGGTCGCGCTCGATTCGGGCCAGAGCAAGGCACCACCGCAGAAGTGGCTGACGCCCGAGCACCTGGCCGACACCGCCGGCGAGCTGCGCGAGCGCGTCGAGGAGCTGCACTACAACTTCGTCGCGGTGCTGTCGCAGAACGACGCCGCCGCGAAAAACGGCCAGGTTCCCGACGAAAAGAGCGCATCGCTGCTCGAACGGGTTCGCGAAGCGGAGCCATTGATCGGCGAGGCCGCGACCAAAGTCTCCGACGCGCACGACGATCTCGGCCAGTCCCACGTTCGCGAGTCTCTTGCTCCGCAGTACCAGGCGATCGCGAAGCTGGCCGCTGCGCGCGAGAGCTTCCTCGATTTCCAGCGCCTCGTCGATCTCGTCTACGACGACGAAAAACGAGTGCAGTCGATCGTCTCGCCGAAGAAAGAGATCGCGGCGGCAGACAAGACCGAATACGCTCCGATGGCCGACGACGTCCAGAAGAACAACTCGGCCCGCGGTCCGCGTCTCGACAGGCAGCTGAAGGAAGAGACCGCGGCGGCCGCGCAGGCGGTCGAAGCGAAAAAAGCCGGCCGGGCCCAACAGCAGCAACAACCGCAGGGACAAGCTGCGGCGCCGCCACCGTCGCAACAACAGGGTCCGGATCCCGAGCAGCAAAAGCAGCTCCTGGATCTTGCCGCGACGTACCTTTCCGCCGCGCGCGGAGCGATGGACGGAGCGACGACGAAGCTCGATACGCTCGCGAAAGAAGCATCCTCGCGCGGCGACTCGCTGCCCGCCGACTCGTGGCACCCGTCACAGGCGGCCGTCGACGAAGCGGTTTCCCGCATCGAGGACCTGCGCCGCCTGTTCTTCTCGGTCATCGATCGCTTGAAGGAGCTGGCCCAGCACCAGCTGGAGCTCGGCGACCAGACCGAGGAGACTGCGACGATGGCGGCCGCCAGTCCGGACCAGGACTCCACGTCGAAGGCCGGACCTCTCGGCGCGCGCCAGGACAGCCTGTCGAGCAACGCATCGCCGATTGCCGATGCGCTTCGCGAGCAGTCCAAACAGCCCGTCCCGCCCGAAGCCAAGGGCAAGGTCCCCGAAGACTTGCCGCAGCGTCTTGCCGAAGCAGCCGGTCACGTCGACAACGCGCGAGGATCGATGGACCAGGCGAGCCAGCACTTGAAGGTGGATCCTCCTGCGTTCGCGGATTCACGAACCGCGCAGAACGCCGCGCTCGAGGAGCTCGAAGCTGCGCTCAAGCTGCTGGTGCCGCCCGACAAACAGAAACAGCAGCAGGACCAGCAACAGCAGCAACAACAACAACAGCAGCAGCAGGGCGGCCAGAAGGACCAGCAACAGGGCGGCCAGAAGTCGGCAGCGCAGAAGGCTGAGCAGAAAGCTGCCGAAGAGCAGCAGAAGAACGAGAAGACCGATCCGGCCCAGCTCCTGCAGGGAATCCGTGACCGCGAGGCCGAGCGCCGCGCGAGCAAGGACAAAGCCCAGCACCAGTCCTACGAACCGGTCGAGAAGGACTGGTGATGCTGCAGCCGTGCAGCATCATGTGGCGGAGGTGCGCGGCCACGATAGCCACTGTCGCCGCGATCGGCAGGATGGCCGCGCTGGCCTTCGCGTTCGTGCTCGCCCTTGCCGCCAGCGCGCTGGCCCAGCAGGCCCAGTTCCAGATCACGCAGGGGCCGTACTACGCCGGCGTGCCGATCGACATGCAGGTGGTCGCCGACAACTTCGACGACGAGCCGCAGCCCGACGTCAAAGCCGATGCGCCCGCCGGCACGACGCTGTCGTTCGTGCAGGCCCGACCCCAGGTCTCGAGCATGATGCAGATCGTCAACGGTCACGTCACGCAGAGCCGCACGGTACGATTCGGGTTCGTCTACCAGCTGACCGCACCGGCGGCGGGCCACTACACGGTCGGTCCGTTCACGGTAACGCAGGAGGGCGGCAAATCCGCCGTGACGCGCTCGCTGTCGATCAACGTCATCGACGTACCGGAAGCCAGTGGCCAGAAGCTGCGCGTCGTGCTGCCCGACCATGCGATCTTCATCGGGCAGCGCATCCCGGTAAGGGTCGAGTGGTGGACCGAAGAGGGACTGGCCGACCGCCTTTTCAACGAGCACCTCAATGCGCCGCTGTTCCTCGACACGACGCATTTCCAGTTCATCGACGAGCCTCATGCGCCCACGCGCCTTTCGATCTCGGTCGACGTGCCCGGCGGCAACACCGAGTTCCCGGTCGAGGTCAAGGAGACCAACGACGGCGGCAAGCGCTACGTCGTGCGGACGTTCACCAGGATGATGGTGCCGGTGGCCACGGGGCACTTCGACCTCGGCGAGCCGTCGCTGTTCTGTGAAGAAGCGGTCAGTTTCCAGCGCGACCTCTTCGGATCGCGGGTGCCGTCCCAGGCCAGGAAGCTGCGCGTGGCCGGCGCGCCGATGGGGCTCGACGTGCAGGCGGTTCCGGTGGCCGGTCGCCCTGCGAGCTTTGCCGGTGCGATCGGGCAGAACTTCTCGATCAGCGTTGCTGCCGACCGTACCGTGCTGCAGGCCGGAGATCCTGTGAAGCTGTCGATCACCGTGCACGGCGACGGGACTCTCGATACCGCCACGCTTCCTCCGCTCGCTGCGGCCGGTCTTTCCGACAAGCAGTTCCGCGTACCCGACAACGCGGTTGCCGGCCTCACCGACGAGACCGGCAAACACTTCGAAGTCTCGGTACGGGTGCTCGATGCGTCGGTGCGCGAGATCCCGCCGGTATCGTACTCGTGGTTCGATCCCGCGACGGGCAGGTTCGAGACGACGCACTCGCCGCCGATCGCACTCTCGGTCCGCCCGTCGACGGTGGTCGGTGCCAACGACGTCGTCAGCGCGGCGCCGGCGGAAAAACACGAAGAAGAACCGAAGGGCGCGGCGCAGCCAGGTGCAGCGGGCCCGGCGGGCGCAACCGGGTCGGCCGCCGCCCGCACGCCGTCCTTCACGCTGACGGGAGCCGATCTGTCGATCGTCACCGACACGGCGCGGCTTCGCTCGATGCAGCCTTCGGTGCTCGCTTCGAGCACCGTGCAGTGGAGCGCTTATGCCACCGGCCTTGCCGCACTTCTTGCAGGTTTTGCCGTCCGGCGCCGGCGCAGCGTCGATCCGGTAAAGGCCCGGCTGCGCAAGGATCTTCGCGCTCTTCGACGGCGCGTCTCTTCGAGCCGAAGTGCGAGAGAGGTCGCCGACTGCCTGCGCAAGATGGCATCGCTCCTGGTCGACTCCGCGTCGCATACGGCAAGACTCGACGGCGTGCTTGCCGGACTCGACGAAGTAGCATTCGCACCGGGCGGCGAAGCTGCGATCACGATTCCACTTCGAAACGAGTCCGTCGCTGTTGCCGACGCGATGCTGGAGAGCCTGCAATGACGGGCGCAGGATTCACCGCAGGGCATGGCCGGCGGGGATCGCGCGCGCCCGCGGCGGCATCTCGTGCTTGGCTGCTCGCTGCAATTGCGCTGGTCCTCGGCATCGCGCTGCTGGTGGCGGCAGGAAATGTCCGCGCCGCCGATTCGAACGCGGCCAGCTCGACGCTCGAGCAGGCACTGGCCGCTTACGCGGCGGCCCAGGACACTGCGTCGGCTGCCGACAGGCCCGCGGCATTCGCACGCGCCGAAAGATTGTTCGCCGCGGCCGCTCAGCAAGGCGGCGCCGGCGCCGATCTCTGGACCGATCTTGGAACCTCGGCATTGCAGGCCGAGCACCTCGGCACCGCGATCCTCGCGTACCGTCGCGCGCTGGCGATCGATCCGGACGATCACCACGCCCAGCAGGACCTGCTGCACACGAGGACGCTGCTGCCGGCATGGGTGCCGAAGCCGGAGACGGGCGGATTCCTCGACAGCATCCTGGCCTGGCAGCACTCGATGTCGGCCGCCGAGCGACGAGGCGCCGCGGCACTGGCGTTCGCGGTTGCCGCCGTGATGCTCGGCGCGGCGCTGGCCACCGCGAGCAGCGCGCTGCGGATTCTCGCGGTGTTTCCTTTCCTCGTGTGGGGGCTGCTCATCGGCTCCGTCGCGTTCGTGCGCCAGGAGCGCGCCGCCGTGCTGACCGCTCCCGATACTGTCGCGCGCGCCGCCGATTCGAGAAACGCTCCGGCACGCTTTGCGGAGCCGTTGCCGGCAGGCACCGAGGTCACCGTGGCGGAAACGCGAGGCGCGTGGGCGCGCGTGATCCTCGCCGACGGGCGCGACGCGTGGGTCGCCAGCAGTGCGACAGAGCCAGTCGAGCCGGAGTCCGCCGCTGCGGACAGTCGGGCCGCACATCTTTAACAGGTTGCGGAAAAACTCCGGACCGAGGGGTTTTTCCGCAGCCTGTTAAAGGGGGCCTCCGGTTCGGTGCGGCCGCTTGCTCTGCTGCAGCGTGAAGGAGCGCGCGCCGTACATCGCAGGGCGGCCGACAGGCTTGCACCGACCAAGCGCCTGGCAGTAAAAAAGGCGCGACATGACCACGACGAACAGCCAGTCCGGAACCTGCGTCGACGAGATCGCCGACGGGATCTACAGGATCCACACGCCGCTCAAGTTGCCGGATGGGACCGGGTTTTCGTTCAACCAGTACCTGGTCGCCGACGACGCGCCGCTGCTCTATCACACGGGGCCCCGGCGGATGTTCGAGCTGGTCCGGGAGGCGGTTGCCCACGTGCTGCCGGTCGAAAACCTGCGGCACGTCGCGTACTCCCATTTCGAGGCGGACGAGTGCGGGTCGCTCAACGACTGGCTCGCGGCGGCTCCGGCCGCTTCGCCGGTTTGCGGCCGCATCGGCGCGATGACGTCGGCTCCGGATTTCGCCGATCGGCCGCCGCACGCGCTCGACGACGGGGAAGTCCTCGTCACCGGCCGCCATCGGCTGCGCTGGTTCGACACGCCTCATCTTCCCCACGGCTGGGACTGCGGGCTCATGATGGAAGAGACGACGGGAACGCTTCTTTGCGGAGACCTGTTCACGCAACCCGGCGCCGAGCACGACGCGATCATCGAGAGCGACATCCTCGGACCGAGCGAAGCATTCCGCCGCTCGCTCGATTACTTCGCGCACGCGACCGGGACGGGCGCCATGCTCGAACGACTGGCCTGCGCGGCGCCGCGCACGATGGCCTGCATGCACGGCAGCGCCTGGCGCGGCGACGGCGCAAGGCTGCTTCGCGAGCTGGCCGCCTCGCTCGCCTCCTGAGCGGGCGCGGGCGGGCGCCCGCAGCGAAAGCGGCCTCCTCGCCTGGTTCTCGACCACTACTGACGCTCTGCGGCCAACTGCCCGCGACTTTCCTCGTTTCTGCGCCGTTGCAGGCATTCGAAACCTCCGCACCGCGTCGCGACACGGGGGCGAATTCCTCACCTGGGGGGAGGCGACCGCCTCAAACGGGGGTGAGCACCGGATGGGACGAGTGGTCCGGATAAGTTCGACATCTGTGACTCAGGGCACTGGTCGGCGCACATGAGGTAGTAAGTGTGTCCCAAGTCACTTAGATTCGAGATGTAGCCTCCCACATCGCGCCAAATCGCTCCCCGAACGCACGGAAATCGGCCTAAGTGGAGTGCTGCGGCATTGGGAAGCACCACAAAATCCGCCGCGGACGCGCGAGCAGGCAGGGGCCCATGCACAATAAAACCGACACTATTGTGAAGTACGGCATTCCAAGTGGACGGGCGGTCACCCGGCAACCCGTCGCAGAACACCCGGTGGTCTTCGGCGGCCCCATGGTCCGGGCCATCCTCGAGGGCCGCAAGACCCAGAAGAGGCGGGTCATCCAATGGCCGCCATGGACCAATCCTGCCGTCGACGGGCCGCGCCTGGCGGAGGACGCGTACGCGCTGGCAGGAGAAGGTCGCCGCGCCGGCCTGAGGCCTCCGTACGGGGAACCCGGCGACCGCCTGTGGGTACGCGAGCGCTGGTGCCCGACGGCTCCCCGCGGGCGGGAAACGAGCTTCCGCCTCGAGTCCGCGCTCTACGAAGCCGACGGCCCGATGACGCCACCCGATTCGCGCTGGCATTCGCCGATCCACCTGCCCCGCCATCTGTCGCGCATCGTCCTCGAAGTCGTCGACGTGCGCGTCGAGACCCTTCACGAGATTTCCAATCAGGACGCCATCGCCGAGGGATTGAGGATCCCGTACGGGGACCTTCCGGGCGGCCTCGCCGTCAACGAATGGTTCCGGCCGGGAGGCTGGGCTCGCGACGGGCACGATGCGCCGAGGCTCGTGTTCGCCGACCTGTGGGACTCGCTCAACGCCTCGACGGGCTACGGCTGGGTCACCAACCCGTGGGTATGGGCCCTGACGTTCCGTCGGGTCGACTGATGCGCTCAGCCGAGGACGCAGCGCACCCCGCCGCGGTCCATCTCGGCGACGCAGCGGTTGCACGAGGTGCAGCGCGAGCGCTCGGCCCTTCCGTCGGCCATGCGCACGACGAGGTCGGGATCGGCGATCAGCGCCCTTCCCATCGCGACGAAATCGAATCCTTCGCGCATCGCCGCCTCCAGGCTCGCGGTCGAAAGGCAGCCGCCGAGAAGCACGAGCGGTACGCGCACGCTCTCGCGCACCTTGCGGGCCAGCGGAAGGAAAAACAGCTCCTCGAAAGGATAGTCGCGGATGGCCCGGCGGCCGAACAGGCGCAGCGCGATGCGGTGGAGACGGCTCTTTTCGACTTCGATCATCTCCTTCAGCGGCGCCTTGCCGCGAAAAAGGTAGAACGGCGTGCGGCTGGTGAAGCCGCCGGTCAGTTCGATCGCATCGATCCCCTCGCGCTCGAGCGCGCGGCAGACGGCGACGGCCTCGTCGATTTCCAGGCCGCCGCGAAAGCCGTCGCGAAGGTTGGTCTTTGCCACCAGCGGCGTAGCGCTGCCGACGCTGTCACGCACCGCGCGCAGCACCTCGAGCGGAAAGCGAAGTCGATTCTCGAGGCTTCCGCCGTAACGGTCGCTGCGCCGGTTGGTCGCGGGCGAAAGAAACTGGCTCAGCAGGTAGCCGTGCCCGAAGTGAAGCTCGAGAGCGTCAAAACCCGCGCGCCGCGCCAGCACGGCGGCCTTCGCGTAATCGCCGGCGGTTGCGCGAAGGTCGCTGTCGCTCATCGCGCGCGAGAACGGAATGCCCGACAGAAGCCCGTACTCGTTCAGAAGCCGCGATGGACCGACGGAGCGGCGCCCCGGAAGCTGCGTATTGCGGCTGAAGTAGCCGCAGTGGCCGAGCTGCAAGGAAACCGCCGCGCCCCGGCGGTGCACGGCCGAGACCAGCTCCGAGAGCGCCGGTACGATCGCCTCGCGCATCCACATCTGCTCTTCGAACGTGCGACCGTCCGGTGACACTGCGCAGTAGGCCACCGTCGTCATCGCGACGCCGCCGAGCGCGATTTCTTCGTGATGCCGCAGCAGCGCCGGCGAAGGCATGCCGTGCGGCGTCATGCCTTCGTAGGTCGCCGTCTTGATGATGCGGTTGCGCAGTTGCAGCGGGCCGAGCGACGCCGGTGACAGGGCCCTGGCCAGCAGCGGACGCTCGGCCGCCCGAGCGGCGGGAACGGCAGTCGGGATCTTCGCGATCTTCACGATCGCGGCAGCACCGCCGTCCTGCTGCGAGAGGGTCAAGCCCGCGGCCCCTTCGCCCAGGCGATGCGCTCGTCGACGTGGCGGTGCATCACGTATTCGACCGGCGAAAAACCACGGGCAGGCCAGAAGCGGCCGCCGCCGGGATTGCCCGAGACGTAGTGCAGCGCGCACCATCGGATCCCGCGCTCGGCCAGGCACTGGGTGGCGTGGTCCAGCAGCAGGGTTCCGACGCCGCTTCGGCGGCGGGTTTCCTCGACGAAGCCTTCCCACAGGTAAACCATCCGCTCGCAGACGAGCAGCGGTGACAGGAACACCGACGGGACGAACAGCAGCGAGCCGAGCGGCGTGCCGGCGCGGTCACGGGCGATGTACGCGAACCCCTGCCCGCTGGTCAGCGCGTCGCGGCGCACGCTTCGAACGCGCGCATCCGACTCGCCCGTGTAGGGCCAGAACATCGGGGATCCCGTCTGGAATTCCATGAGACGGCGATGGAACGCCTCGAGGACTTCGTCGTCACGGCCTCGCACCTCTTCGATCGTGACGCCGCTCGCCCCACGCGGAGCGTCCGCCGGTCGCGACACGGCGCGCACGGCGCACACCGATTTTCGCCCGAATCCGAGGTGGCCCCATGCATCGGCGCCGGCCGCATCGAGAGCGCTGATCGCGACGTTGTGCACGAAGAATCCGTCGGCGATCCACGGCGCGGCAAGCGCGGCGTACAGCTCTTCGTGGATCCGCCATGCCTCGGGTCCGGGAACCACGGCATGCCCGTGCAGCGGGACGTTCGTCGAGCGCGGCTCGGCGTAGATCGACGCGAAATCCTCGGGAGCGAAAAGCTGGCGCTCGCCGGCGAGAAAGCCGCAGAGCGCTCCGCTGCGCTCGGCGACCACGGCCGATGCGCGCGGCGACGCGATGAGCTGCTCGATGACACTGCGGCACGGCGCCACGTCGAGGTAGCGCTCGCCGATCCGCAGCGAGGCCGGCGCAGACTCGAGCGCACGCCTCTGGGCGGCGGCCAGCAGCGCGGCGGCCGCGGGAACGTCCGACGGCCTCAAATCGCGAACAGCAATGGAGGGCATCGCGGGTCCTTGCGGGACTAGTAGCCTGCGCCCTGAGCCTTCGCCATCCGGCGCGGCCGCCGCTATGTTTCCGCCATGCCCCCTGTCGATCCGCCTTTCCGGCCCCCGCACATGCCCGACGTCGTCGACCTGATGAGCTTTCTCGATGCGTCCCCCACGCCTTACCACGCCGTGGCCGAGGCGGCGCGCAGGCTGGAGGCGGCCGGCTTCCGCAATCTTCGCGAACAGGATGCCTGGGACCTGGGCGAGGCCGAGCGCGCCTACGTCGTGCGCGGCGGAGGCAGCATCGCCGCCTTCGTCGTCGGCGAGCGCGAGCCGGCCGAGTCGGGATTCCGCATCATCGGCGCCCACAGCGACTCTCCGAACCTTCGCCTCAAGCCTCGCCCCGACGTGAAAGCGCACGGCTACCGCCAGCTCGCCGTCGAGCCTTACGGCGGCGTGCTTCTTCATACCTGGCTCGATCGCGACCTCGCGCTGGCAGGCCGCGTCAGCATCGCGGCCGGCGAAGAGCCTCTTACGCTGCTCGTCGATCTTCACCGCGCGGTCGCGCGCATTCCGAACCTTGCGATCCACCTTTACCGCGAGCTGAGGAGCGACGGCCTCAAGCTGAACGAGCAGACGCACATGGCTCCGCTGATCGGACTCGACAGCCGCGCCGATCTTGCAACCCTTCTTGCGGCCGAGCTCGAAGCCATCGGCGAGGACGACGTCGAAGCGGACGACATCCTCGGCTTCGATCTCATGTTCTACGATCTTGCCGGCGCGACGATCGGCGGAGTCGGCGACGATTTCCTGTTCTCGGGCCGGCTCGACAACCTCGCTTCTTCGCACGCGTCGCTGACCGCGTTGATCCGCGCGAGCCAGCGCGGCCCGCAGGCGCCGTTCACCCGTGTCATCGTGCTCCACGACCATGAAGAGGTCGGCAGCCGCAGCGCCCAGGGCGCCGGCGGCACCTTCCTCCTCGACGTGCTCGACCGCCTCGCGACGCTCTCCGGAGGCGGCGATCCGGAAGCGAAGGCGCGCGCGATCTCGCGCTCCGTGCTGGTTTCGGCCGACATGGCGCACGCGGTGCATCCCAACTACGCCGATCGCCACGAGCCCGGGCACAGGCCGATGATCGGCGGGGGTCCGGTGCTCAAGTTCAACGCCGGCCTCGCGTACGCGACCGACGCCGAGACGGCCGCGATGTTCGCGTCGGCGTGCCGCCGCGCCGACGTGCCGCTGCAGCATTTCGTCTCGCGCAGCGACCTTGCGTGCGGCTCGACGATCGGGCCGATCAGTGCCGCTCGTGTCGGGCTTCGCACGGTGGACGTCGGCACGCCGATGATGTCGATGCATTCGTGCCGCGAGATGTGCGGCACTGCCGACATCGAGCCGATGATCCGCGCGCTCACCGCGTTCCTGGAGCCCGCCGAGTAGTGGGCGGCGCACCGAAGTGGTTCACCGACGCGCTGGCTCACCTGCCCGAAGAGCGAAGCGTCGAGGTCGAAGGCTGCACGATCCGTTATCTCCGCTGGGGCGAAGTCGGGCGGCCCGGCCTGCTGCTCGTGCACGGCGGTGCGGCCCACTCGCGGTGGTGGAGCTTTCTTGCTCCGCTGCTCGCGCACGACTACTGCGTCGCGGCGCTCGACCTGAGCGGACACGGCGAGAGCGGAAGGCGCACCCTCTACCCGCGCGAGATCTGGGCGATGGAGGCAGTCGCGGTCGCCGAGGACGCCGGCCTGAGAAAGAGCGGGCCGCCGATCATCGTCGGCCACAGCCTCGGCGGGCTCGTCACCATCGTCGCGGCCTCCCTTTACGGCGACCGCATGGCCGGCGCGGTGATCGTCGACTCTCCGGTGCAAAGGCCGGACCCCGAAAGCCAGGAAGGACGCCAGGGACGCGCCTTCCGCAACCCCAAGGTCTATGCGACGCTGGAAGAAGCCGTCACGCACTTCCACCTGATCCCGTTCCAGCCTTGCGACAATCCGTGGATCGTCGACCACGTCGCGCGCAATTCGCTGAAAAAGGTGGACGGGGGCTGGACGTGGAAGTTCGACCCCGTCGTCTTCGAGCGCGTCTCGCTCAAGCCCATGAGCGATTACCTGGCCGATACGCGCTGCCGCATCGCCATCCTGCGCGGGGAGCTGAGCGACCTGGTGCCGCCAGAGACCGGGCAGTACATGTACGAGCTTCTCGACCGCAACGCGCCCGTGATCGAGATCCCGCAGGCCCACCACCACCTCATTCTCGACCAGCCGCTGGCGTTCATCGCCGCGCTGAGGGCGGTGCTGGCCGACTGGGAACACTCCCTTCCGCGCAAGGGCAAGGCACCGCCGGGGCCCTAGCTAGACCAGGGCCCTGGTGTTTTCGCTGCCGGCCCGGGCGTGGCTCGAACCGGCGCCGTCATTCGATTATTTTCGCCTGCTCCACGTCGAAGCGCGCATGCCTGTAAAAGCCCTTCTTGTCGCCGCCGCTGTCTGCCTGCTGATCGGCTCGCGCGCCGCCGTGGCCGCACCGGCGGCGACCGACCCATCCGCTGTCGCGCGCGCGACGCTCGACAACGGGCTTCGCATCATCGCCGTGCGCAACACGCTCGCGCCCGTGGTGGCCACTGCGCTGAACTACGACGTCGGCTCCGATGAGTCGCCGGCCGGTTTCCCCGGCACCGCGCACGCGCTCGAGCACATGATGTTCCGGGGAAACCCGGCGCTTTCGGCCGAGCAGCTCGCCGACATCGGCACGCTGCTCGGCGGAAACTTCAACGCCAATACGCGCGAGAGCCTGACCCAGTACGTGTTCACGGTGCCTGCCGAGGACCTCGGGGTCGTGCTCAGCATCGAGGCCGCGCGGATGCAGGGCATCCTGGCAACGAAGGATTCGTGGACCAAGGAGCGCGGCGCGATCGAGCAGGAAGTCGCCGCGGATTTTTCCGAGCCTTTCGAGGTCCTGCACACCAGGCTGCGCGCCCGGATGTTTGCCGCAACGCCGTACGAGCACGACGCGCTCGGAACGCGCCCCTCGTTCGACAAGACCAGTGCGGCAATGCTCGCGGACTTCTACGGCCACTGGTACGCGCCCAACAACGCGCTGCTGGTGATGGTCGGCGACATCGAGCCGGAAGCGGCCATCGCCAAGGCGCGGGAGGTCTTCGGATCGATTCCTCGAAAATCGTTGCCGCCGCGGCCGGCCGTCGAGCTTCGCCCGCTCAAGCCGGAGCGAGTCACGATGCCGTCGGACCAGAGCGACGCGGCGTCGGTCGTGGCGCTTCGTGCACCCGGCACCGACAGTCCCGACTATGCGGCGTTCGAGGTTCTTTGCGACGTGCTCGCCAGCCACCGCTTCGACCTTTACGGCCTGGCTGCCGCGGGAAAAGCCGTCGACGCGAGCTTCGAGATCGAGCCGATGCCGAAGGCCGGCCTGGCCTGGTCCGTCGTGACGTTTCCGGCCGGGGGCGACGCTGCGGGCATCGAGCGCGACGTGCGCACGATCCTGCAGCGAGTCGCGCGCGACGGCGTTCCCGCGGAGCTGGTGGCCGCGGCCAAGCTGCAGGAGAGGCGCGAAGGCGAGTTCGCGAAGAATTCGATCGCCGACCTCGCCTCGGTGTGGTCGGATGCCGTCGAGCTGTACGGCCTTTCGTCACCGGACGAAGACATCGAGCGCATCGACAAGGTCAGCGTGGAGGACGTCAACCGCGTAGCGCGCAAATACCTCGACGTCGATCATTCGATCCACGCGCTTCTCGTCCCGAGCAAGTCCGGTGCTCCCGTGATCGCCAGCGGCAAGGTGGGCGGCAAGGAGACGATCGACCTCGGCGAGGCGCCTGCGACGAAGCTGCCGGGCTGGGCCGAAAACCTGCTGCACCACCTCGACGTGCCTGCTTCCACGCTGCACCCGGTGGTGAGCACGCTCGCCAACGGCGTCACGCTCATCGTCCAGCAGGAGGACATCAGCGACACCGTCAGCGTCTACGGCCGTGTCCGCAGCCGTGCCGAGGTGGAGGTTGCGCAAGGCAAGGAAGGCGTCGCCGAGCTTCTCGACGACCTGTTCGAATACGGCACCGATAAACGCGACCGCCTCTCGCTCGAGAGCGCCCTCGACGAGCTCGGCGCCACCGAGAAGGCAGGCACCGATTTTTCGATTCGCCTGCTGTCGTCCGACTTCGAGCGCGGCGTCGATCTTCTCGCCGAGCACGAGCTTCATCCTGCGCTTCCACAGCCGGACTTCGAGCGGCTTCGCGAGCGCGCGACCCGCACCGTTGCCGCCAGGAACGCCAGTCCCGGATTTCTCAACCAGCATGCGCTGAGGCACGCACTGTTCCCGGAAACCGACCCGCTGCAGCGGCACTCGACTCCGCAGACCGTGCAAGCGCTGACGATCGACGACGTGCGCGATTACTATCGAACGACGATCCGCCCCGACCTGGCGACCATCGTCGTCGTCGGCAAGGTCACGCCGGAAGAGGCTTCGCGGGTGATCACGAAGAGCTTCGGTTCCTGGTCGGCCTCGGGACCGAGGCCCGACGTCGACCTGCCGCCTGCTCCGCAGAATGCTCCCGGACAGGCGAGCGTGCCCGACGCTTCGCGCGTGCAGGACGAAGTGACGCTGGCTCAGACGCTCGACATGGCGCGCTCCAACCCGGAGTACTACGCGCTCGAGCTCGGCAACCGCGTGCTCGGAGGCGGGTTCTACTCCTCGCGCCTGAGCGTCGACCTGCGCAAGAACGGCGGCCTCGTCTACGACGTCGGCTCCCATATCCAGGCCGGTCGCACGCGCAGCGTCTACATCGCACACTACGCCTGCGACGCGGCCAACGTATCGACGGCCGGCGACCTCATCGTGCGCGATCTGCGCCAGATGCAGAATTCGCCGGTCTCGGACGACGAGCTGGCTCGTGCCAAATCCCTCGTCCTGCGCCAGATCCCGCTGGCCGATGCCAGCATCGAAGCGCTGGCGCACGGCCTCCTGCAGCGTCGCGATCTCGATCTTCCGCTGGACGAGCCGACCGTCGCCGCGCGCCGCTACGTTGCGCTGACTCCGGAGGACGTGCGCGCCGCGTTCGCGAAATGGATGCGACCGGGCGACCTGGTGCGCGTCACGCAGGGACCGGCGCCGCACTGAACGCCGATCCCGCGCGCGAGCGCGAACGAGGCAGGACAGGAACGTCCTGCCGTCAGATCTGCGACGTGCAGTGCGGGCAGCGCCTGGCCGCGAGCGGGATCCGCGTCGCGCACTGGGGACAGTCTTTCTCCGTGGCGGCCGGCGCGGGCTGGGGATCCTCGCGGCGCAACGAGTTCATGCCCTTGATGACCATGAACAGCGCAAACGCGACGATCGTGAAGCTGACGATCTGATTGATGAACAACCCGTAGTTCAGCGTCACTGCCCCTGCGGCCTGGGCATCGCCCAGTGACAGGAACGGCCCGGGCTTGGCGGCATTGGTCCGCAGCACGACGAAAAGATTGCTGAAATCGACGCCGCCGAGCACCAGCCCGATCGGCGGCATCAGCAGGTCCGAGACCATGCTCGCGACGATCTTGCCGAACGCCGCGCCGATGACGATGCCGACGGCCATGTCGACGACGTTGCCGCGCATCGCGAAATCACGGAATTCCTTGAACATTGCTGACTCCTTCGTGGCTAGCAGGTTGCGCACCGCGGGCGGAAAAGGCGCCCGCGCGCCGGAGTGGCCTCGCGCAGCCTTCGATGTCACAGCCCTCGCGGTGCTGTCAATGCGCGGTTGCCGCGAGTGGACGGGATCACCCGACGGGGTCATCCCCGGAGAGCTCGTCTTCGAGCTGCAGCGTGACGTGATCGATGCCGAAGCGCTCGTGCAGCATCACGCGCGCCCCGGCCAGCACGTCCCGGCCGCGGGCGTGCGCAGCGACGACGACGTGGCCGCTCAGCGCGTCCATTCCCGACGTGATCGTCCATACGTGCAGGTCGTGGACGCCGGTGACGCCGCCGATCCCTTCGAGCTGGCGGCGAAGACTGTCGACGTCGATGTGATGGGGAGCCGCCTCCATCAGCACGCCGAGGGTCTCCAGCAACAGCGTCGTTGCCGAGCGCACGATCAGCAACGCAATCAGCAGCGAGGCCAGGGGGTCGGCCCACCGCCATCCGTAGAGCGAGATCAGCGCCGCCGACGTCATCGCGCCGACGCTGCCGAGCGCATCCCCGATCAGGTGCAGCCATGCGCTGCGCACGACGAGCCCGTGATCGTGGTCGCCGTGAAGCACGGCAAGACCGGCAAGATTGATGACGAGGCCGCCGGTCGCGATCAGCAACGCGATGCCCGCGGTCACCTCCGGAGGGCTCGAAAGGCGGCGGAACGCTTCCCAGCAGATGATGACCGCGACGACGTCCAGCGCGACGGCATTGAGGAGGGCCGCCAGCGCCTCGGCGCGATGGTAGCCGTACGTACGCGACGAAGTCGGCGCGAGCGTCGCCGCACGCATCGCGGCCAGCGAAATTCCGAGAGCCGCAACGTCCGAAAGCATGTGGCCGGAGTCGGCCAGCAGCGAAAGCGAATTGGTGACCCATCCGCCGACGGCTTCGGCGACCATGTAGACGGCGGCCAGCACGAGCGCGAACGAAAGGCGCGAGGCCGAGCGGCGCCGCTGCTGGCTGTCGCGCGGAGAATGGATCTCGCAGTCGCTGCAGATCTCCACCGACGCGACCTGACCGCCGTGCGCCGCGTGCCCCCCGGTGCCGCCCGTCGCCATGGCCTTCAGTCTGTCACTTCACGAGATACGGATCGACACGCACTCGCAGGTCCCGCTCGATCGCGAGGGCCTCGTCGAGGCGGCCCTGGTACTTCTGGCAGAATTCCGGCAGCACGTCGGCGATGACGACCGCCTGCTTCTTGATGCCGACGACTTTGTCGAGGCCTGAAACCAGGTCTGCCCGCACCTCGGGGGGGATTCCCGGCCTGGTGCGAACGACCTGGACGATGCGCCGCAGAGCCGACAGCGAAAACCGCAGGCTGTCGCGAGAGGCCTTGCCGTCGGCGTCGCAGGCACCGGCCCGCGCGGCTTCCTCGGCATCGATCACTGCCGACAGCGAGTCGGGCGTCTTTTCCGGGTCGCAGAAGTCCGGCACGCCGTTGTGATCGAGGTCCGCAGTGCCTTCCTCGCCGTCGAAGATCTCGTCGTTGTCCGAATCGGCGTCATAGCGGTTCGGAATGCCGTCGCCATCGACGTCGTCGGGGCAATTGACGTTTTCGAGACGGTCGGGAAGGCCGTCCTCGTCGCAATCGTCGCTGCTGCACGCGGGCCAAGGACCGTCGGCGACGAAGAACGACGCGGTGGTGACGCGCGCAAACGGAACCACGCGCACCAGTGCCCTTGCCGGCCCGGGAAAGATCGGCTCGCCGAGGGCAGGCTGGGAGCGGGCTGCAACCGCCGCGGCGACGCGCACCTCATAGAGACCGCGGCCGGCAAAGCCGTTGAAGTCGGCTCCCCAGTCCTGCGTGATCGGATCGCGCGCGAACGTGACCGGCACTTCGCTGCCGTCGGGGCGCCGAACGCTGCCCTGCACCGAGACGTCACCGTCGATGTCGGTCACGTAGGCGGTGCGCGCCGACAAGTGCACCGGATGCGCGACCGACGCGAGGCGCGGATCGGCGTCGGCAAAAAGATCGGCGTTGTCCTGCACCGTGAACGCGAGGACCTCGTTCTTCTGCAGTGCGTGCGCACCGGGCATCACTCGCAGCAGCCAGCGCCCCGGCCGCGGCTCGGGGACTCGCAGCACCGAAAATCCCCGCTCCGAGTGGCTTTGCGGCGAGGATTCGTCGAGCCGCTCTCCATCGGGACCGACCAGCTCGTAGAGCAGGCGCCAGTCGTCGATCCTGTCGTTGCGGGTACCGAGGAAAATCTCCAGCTCGTGGGCTTTTTCCTCGACGTCGATCGGAAACTCGCGGATCGCGGGCGTGTCGCGCGGAGCGCCCGTGGCCGGCGCGGCAAGGTCGAAATCGGTGCGCGCGAGCACCAGGGCATTTCCCGTTTCGTGCGCAGCGAGCTCGGCCAGGATGCCCGGTACCGCGGTCGGCTGCATTGCCGAGAACGCGTGACCTCCGCTTCGCGCCGCGATCGCCGAAAGACCGAGTCCGTCGGCCGCGTGCCCGATCGCGACCGTGTCAACGCGATAGAGGATGGGGTCGAGCTTGCGCTCCTCCTGTCCTGGCACGACTCCGACGTTGTTCACGCCGTCGCTGATGAGGATCACCGTGCGGCTGCGACCGGTGTGCTCGACTTTGGCCAGCGCCTCCTGGGCTTTCTCCAGCGCGCTGCCGACGGCGGTGTCGCCCTCGGCCTTGAGCGATGCGAGCACAGCCGAAAGAACGCCTCCGCGCCCGCCCGAAGCATCGCGCACTTCGCTGACGGTCTCGGCGTCGGTCTGCATCGCGACCACCCCGACCTGCAGCTTGGGGTTGGATGCGAGCGCCAGGAACCCGCGTACCGCGATGCGCTCGTACTCGAGGCGCGAGTCCGCGCAGTCGGCCTCGTCCGTCTCGCCGTCGGCATCGTCGTCGGCGCTGTTCGCGCACACCTCGCCGGGCTTTCCGTCGACGCGCATGCCCATGCTCCGGGAAGTATCGAGCACGAAAACGACCTGGTCGGTACCCATGACGTCGGCATAAAAGTGCACCGGCGCATCGCAGGATGCCGGCGCATCCTCGTTGACCGTGCCCTGCGGAGCGACGAGGAACGGATAGTTCGTCGTCAGTGTCTGCCAGTCGCTGGCACCGTGGTGCAGCAGGCTCTGTTCGCTCAGCTCCCAGCGGCCGCGACTGGAGTTCCAGCTCGACGCGCACCACTGCTCGCCGCAGCCGGCGACTCCGTCGAAGGTGACGCTTACTCGCGGCGCTCCGGCCGCGACCATCTGCAATCCGTCGTAGCCTTGTCCCGGGCTGCCGGCGGCATCGGGATTGCGCGTTCCGATATCGATGGCCGTCTCGGCAGGACCGCGGCCCTGGGTCGGCGGCAGCACCAGGCGAAGGTCGGGCGGCTCGACGGTCGCGAGCGAAAAATTGTCGTGGAAGGTCATCGTCCACGAGCGAAGAACGGCGAGCTTTCCTTTCGGGCCGCCGAATTCCGAAGCATCGGCCGCAACGGTGAGCTGCCAGGCGAGCCGCGAAGGATGCGCGAGGAAAAACTCGAGACGCAGGCCCGGCGGCGTCCCCGAGCTGCCGAGCAGCGCAACCTCCTGGTGCCATGCCGAAGTGGCGCGCGCCGAAAGAAAATCGGTCGCATCCAGAGCGCTCTGCGGCTCGGCCCTGGACGGCAGGACGCCGACGAAGCGGATGCGCGTCGCAGGATTCGGCCGCGGGCACGCGGTTGCGTCGCCGCGCAGCAGGTCGTGGTTTTCGGGAGTGCTGAACTCGCTCGCGAGCACGGCCTTGCACGGCGCTCCCGCGCATTCGTCGTCGCGAAGACAGTCCTGCCCGAGCAGCGCACCTTCGCTGCAGCGCATTCCACCGGCACCCTGCATGATCGAATGATTCTTTTCGTCGAGCTGGCCCTTCTCGAAGCCCGGCCCGATGCCGCAGGCTCCACCACGACGACGCTGGTCGTCGTACTGGTCGCCGAGGCCGAACATGTGATGGGCGAGCAGGTGCGCGAGCCGGTCGGGCCTCAGCCGCGCAGACGAGAACACGTCCATGTGGGCGCCGAGGCGGTGCAGGTCGTTTCCTCCCGCATCGTAAGGGCCTCCGGAGGCCGCCTCGCCGTCATGGATCCACAGTGCTGCCAGGTCCGCGCTCTCGGGCGACGAAAGCAGGCGGATCCTGTCGATGTGGACCTGGCCTTCGGTCGCATCGCACAGGATCGACGCCGTGCGCTGCAGCGCGGCTTCGGTCTCGGCGAGATCCTCGTACGAAGGCTGGTCGCGAAAGGAGACCTGCAGGCCGCTGCGTCCGGTGGGATCCTCGATCCAGCCGCGGCCGGCATGGGCCGGAGCGGCGACGGACAGCGCTGCTGCTGCGGCGGCCGCAGCGAGCGCTGCGCAGCGACGCGCGAGGACGGGGCTGCTGCCGCCCGCGCCGGATCGCGTCTCGCATCCGCCGTCTGCTTTCATCACTTCGCTCCGGATGCGCGGGGGCCAGCCGTCACCGGAGCGTAGAAGCGGGCTGGCGAACTGGCAAGAGAACTGCGCCCATGCTGCATTCTGCAGCGGGCCGCCCGGCGCTGTGCCGATCGAGCGGCCCGCGACGGACCACGAGCCACCAAGCGAGACCCAGCGACCGCTTCGACGGAGTAGGAAAATGCAACGTCTGCTGCGAATGCTTTTCGGAGGAGCCGGCTCGCCGGCCAAATTGCTGGAGCCCGGGACGACCGCTCCCGATTTTCGCGTGACGGCCCATGACGGCAGCACCGTCGGTCTGGCCGATCTCAGGGGCCGCAAGGTGATCCTGTGGTTCTATCCGAAAGCCGACACTCCGGGATGCACCGTCGAAGGCAAAGGCCTGTGCGCACGACACGAGGAGTTCGTGCGCCGCGGCGCCCTGATTCTCGGCGTCAGCTTCGACTCGGTCGCCGAAAACCGTGCGTTCGCCGAGAAGTTCCGCTTTCCGTACCCCCTCCTTTGCGACACGAAGCGGGAGATCGGCATGGCCTACGGTGCCTGTGACAGTCCCGGCGCAAAGAACGCGCGGCGCATTTCGTACGTGATCGACGAGAGCGGCATCATCCGCCACGTGCTGCCGAAGGTGGATCCGGCAACGCACACCGACGAAGTGCTCGCGCTCGTGAGCTGAGCCAGCGCCGCACCGAGGCGTCAGCGGTGGCCTCCGCCCATGGCGCCGCCGACGCGGCCGAACGTGGAGTTCAGGCCGCTGCCCACCGAGCCCATCGGCCCACCGCCCCCGCCACCGATCGGCGGAGCGAGGGCTCCGCTGCTGACATATCCGCCGGATTTCACACCGCTGCCATGCATCACGGGGACCGGCCGGTGCACGCCGCCGGAATCGTGGGCTGCGACGCCGTGGGACGCACCGCCTTCGATTGCCGAGCCAGGCGCCGAGGAATGCGCGGGCGGCGTCACTGCGCGAACCGGAGGCGAAACATGACCGTGACCGCCGACGGAATCGGGCCCGCCCGCGTGGTGGGGATTGCCGACGCCGCCGCGCGGCTCGCTCACCGTTCCCTCAGCGCCACTGGCGCGGCCGGCTTCTCCACCTGCGCGGCCGGCTTCTCCACCTGCGCCGCCGGCTTCTCCGCCGGCGCGGCCGGCTTCTCCGCGAGTGTGCCCGTGCGACTCCTCGCGCTGCCGCGTCTCCACCGCGCCACCTCGCGGACCGACGCGCTCGCCTGGCCTTTCGTCGAACGTCGGCTTCTCGATGTTGCCGTGCCGCTCGTCGAACGACGGCTTCATCAATTCACCGCGGCCTTCGTGGTCGTGCGCAGTCGCATCGGGCGATCCGTGGACGTCCGGCCGGAACAGGCGAACGCGTCCGTGCGACGCCTCGTCGGGCGCTCCACGCCCGTGCGCGCCGGCCGGCGGCGAGTTGCGGTCCTCGATGCGCACCGGCGTGATCCGGTGGCCCGTCGCATGCTCGATCGTGCGCGGGTCGATGCCTCGCGAGAAGTGGTGGCCCGTCTGGTCCGGCGCGAGCTCGCGCGAGCGCCCGTACACATCGCCCACGTGCGTGCGATCGACGAGCACGCGATCGACGCGCGTGCTCGTGAAGTCGCGCTTATGCGCGAAGTTCCAGTAGTTGCGGTCCTGCTCTTCGGCGCGACGCTGGTCGAACGCGGCAGTTTCCGCATGGCTGTCGTGCCGGCGGTCCCCGCCGTGATCGTGGTGATCGCCGCCGTGATCGTGATGATCGCCGTCGTGATCATGATGATCGCCGTCGTGCCAGCGATCGTGGTGCCAGGAGCCGCCGTCCCAGTACACCCACGGGCCGAGCGGAGCCCAGCCGATGAAATCGTCACACTCGCGCCAGTCTACCCAGGCCGGAGCCCACACGTTGCCGGGAATCCAGATCCATCCGTAAGCAGGATCGAGGTACCAGCGCCCGTAGTGATACGTCGCCCAGCCGAACGGCTCGTCGGAAACCCACAGCCACTGGCCGTCGTCCGTCCAGGCCCAGTGGCCGAGCGTGTACGGCCTCCATCCGGCCGGCCGGTAGGCCGGGTACCACGCCCAGCCGAAATCGGCGGTCTGAACCCAGGTGCCCTGGCTCGAGAGCGCATCGCGGAACACCGATTCGTCGACTTCGTAGTACGCCGCCGCGCGCTGCGGCAACGCCAGGCTCGATACGGCGCAAAGCGTCAGCGCAGCGAGAAAGATCGCCGCGGACGCGCACGGGCGCACGCAGGGACGAAAGAAGGAACGCCCAAAGGGACGCACGGATTTCATTCGAATGGCTCCCGGGAGCAACGTTTTTCCCAACTGCCGCTGCCGGCCCGTTTCGACGCGGCCGGGTGATCCGCCTTCAATCGGATGCGGTCCAGAACCTTCCGCGCTTTGCCGTCCCGTGCAAGAGGAAACCGTCAAAGGCGCGGCGCCGTTCGCAAATTTGACCGGGGCCTACGACGAAAATGCGCGCCAGCCGACGGCCGGCAGCGCCGCGAGCGCACCGAAGAAGATCACGTTGGCCACGGCGCCCGCGTAGGCGAGGAGCACGAAGCGCAGGTCTTCCTCGAGGATTCCGACCGCCATCAGCAGGATCACGGTGGCGGGGAAAAAGTTCGTCAGCGGGATCGGCAGCGGCAGCGAAAACACCAGCGCATGGACGATCCAGACGACCGCATTGGTCACCCGAAACCAGCGCCGCTCGAACAGCCACTGGGCACGCGGCTGGACGAACTTTTCGATGCGCGAGAGCAGCTTCTCCAGCCGGGCGCAGATACGTCGCACCGCGTCCGGCTCGACCGTCATGCCGGCCAGGCGCGCCGGAAGCCACGGCGGCTTTCTGAGCGCAACGAACACTCCGATGATCGCGAGCACGATGCCGATCGCGTTCGACAGTCCCGGCAGAGGCAACGGCTGGAGGAACGGCAGAACGAGGAAGATGGCCGCGAAGGCGTGTCCTTGCGGGCCGCAGATCGCGAACAGCTCGCCGACCGACACCGGTCCGTCTTCCGCGCGTCGCTCGATGTTGCGCAGTGTCTCGCTGAACCGGTGTCCGTGAACGAAGTCGCCGGGCTGGGGGTGAACGATCTCGGACATCGCGCCGTTTGCCGCGCCGTCTTCTATCGGGCGCAGGCATCACGCGGCAAATGCGCAGCCTCGCCGGGTTGTCAGATGGCCGCCGCGACCAGCGCCTCGCCGACGTCGATTTGCGCCGGAAACAGCGCGACCGCGCAGCCTCCGAAACCGCCTCCCGTCATGCGCGCGCCGAGGGCGCCGGCAAGCCTGAGCGACGCAACGAGCGCATCCATCTCCGGTCGGCTCACTTCATAGAGATCGCGCAACGAAGCGTGTCCGGCATCGAGGATCGCGCCGAGCAGCAACCAATCGTTCGTTTGGATGGCGTTGACGGCGGCCAGCACGCGCGCGTTTTCGTCGAGCACGTGAAGCGCCCTCGCGCGAAGGCGCGAGGAAAGACCCAGGACGGCTTCACGCGAGGCTTCGCGCAGCGACGCGACGTCAAGGAGGCGCGCCGCCTCGCGGCATTCGGCCACACGTCGTGCGAACTCGCCCTGGCCGAGATCGTGGGAAAGACAGGAATCGACGACGACGATCTGAACTTGCCCGGCGGGAATCGCGACCGGGCGCCAGCCAAGGTCGCGGCAGTCGATCAGCAGCGGCGTTCCGTCGGACAGCACCGAGGCCATCTGGTCCATGATCCCGCACGGAACGCCGGCGTAGCGGTGCTCGGCGCGGCAACAGAGGCCGGCCTTGGCCTCGGGTGCGATGGCCGTGCCTTCGCTCGATTCGAGAAGGTTCGCCGTTGCCACTTCGAGGGCAGCGCTGCTCGACAGGCCCGCTCCCACCGGAACGTCCGAATCGATCCACGCGTCGAAACCACGTTGCAACGGCCCAACCGCGGCGATCCACTCGGCGAGCACGCCGCGCACGTAGTCGCCCCACCGCGGCAAGCTGCGGTGGATCGGTCGGTCCAGATCGATCGTCACGTCTCCTTCGGCCAGGGCACTGGCGACGCGCACGGTGCGATCCGCACGAGGCGCGGCGGCAATCGCCGTTCGCCTCTGGATCGCGAACGGCAGCACGAGGCCGTTGTTGTAGTCGGTATGCTCGCCGATCAGGTTGGCGCGACCCGGCGCCGAGACGACGAATTCGGCGCTGCGGCCGAAACGTCGCTCGAATCCACCCGCCGTGCGCCGCTCCAGGGCCTCGCGGCTCCTCGGTGCGACGAGGCGGGCCACCTCAGAGGCCGCCGCGAAGGTCGGGAAGGCGGTAGCCGCGGTCGTGCAGGTCGGCGCGGATCACCTTCTTGTCGAGCTTGCCCGTCGAAGTGAGCGGCAGGCTTTCGACGAACAGGATCTCGTCCGGCAGCTGCCACTTCGCGAATGACTGCGCGAGATGCGCAGTGACCTGCGCGGCAGTGACGATCGCGTCGGGAGAGCGCACGACGAGCGCCACCGGCCTTTCGTCCCACTTCGGATGCGGCTGCGCGACCACCGCGGCCTGGGCAACGCCCGGCACCGCGACGATGTCGTTCTCGATGTCGACCGAAGAGATCCACTCGCCGCCGCTCTTGATCAGGTCCTTGCTGCGGTCGGCGATGATCAGGTATTCCTCCGCGTCGATCTTCGCGACATCGCCGGTGACGAGCCAGCCGTCGTGGAATTTTTCCGGCTGGGGATTGGCATAGTACTCGCTCGCGATCCAGGGGCCGCGAATCAAGAGCTCGCCGACGGTGTTGCCGTCGTGAGGCAGCGGCTGCCAGTTCTCGTCGACGATCTCGATCTCGAGACCGGGAAGCGGAAGACCCGCCTTGCATGCGTTCGCGAAGTGCTCGTCGGTGGAAAGCCCACGCTGCGAGCGCTTGGCCACCTTGCGCGAAATCGTGCCGAGGGGGTTGGTCTCGGTCATGCCCCAGCCCTGGATCATCTCGACCCCGAGCCGGTCCCAGAACCAGCGCATCAGCGAGACCGGCGGAGCCGAACCGCCGCAGGTGACGCGCGCGAGGTGCTCGAGCTTCCAGCGCCCGGGCTCGGCCTCGATTGCGGCGCGCAGCCC